>CAIZEE010000447.1 GCA_903931835.1 uncultured Elstera sp. | reverse complement strand
GCTGCTCGATCTCGTATTTCTCGCGCACGTTAAACGTCTCGGGGATGTAGACAAGGGCCGACAGATGCTGACCCTTGCTGTCCTTCGAAACCAGCGAGCGCATGAGCGCGCCGCGAATGACCGCCCAGTTGCGCTTGCCGGCCATCTTGGGATGCCAGTGAGTGAGTTGCGCGTCATTCCACAGATAGTGGAGCAAACCCCGGATCGTCATGCGGGTGCCATCGGCGCCGACTGCGGATGTTTCGGCGGCCACGGCATCTGCAGCAAGACGCGCCGCGCCGCGGGACAAAGGAAAGCCCAGCTTCAGCTTGGTAATGCCGGTTTGCTGATCATCGACGATGGCATGGCCGATGAGCGCACCAAGGCCGGTCAGGTCCTCGTCAGGTTCGAAATGATCGCAATCGGGCGCATGGAGCGGTCCCGTATTAGGCATCCGGTGAATGACATATTGCTCGTGCCGGCGTGCCACATAGACAGCAATCCCCTTGCCGTCGCACATGCAGTGGGGGTGCTGTTTTTGCGAATAGAACCGCGCAACAGCCGATCCGAAACCCGGCGCGCCGGTGCCCAGGACTTCGCCGTCGAACAGGTAGCTTTGCGCCATGAGCCTTGCCCTCTCGGACCGCCATGGCCACTCGAATATCTAGGCCGGACCAGGATCAAGTGCAAATCAACTGCGTCAGAACGCGTCGATAGCCGGCTCATTCGACGCTGTCGCCTGCGCGCCGGCTTGTGATGGCAGTTCTCTCTGCTCACCCGTGGTTGAAAGGTCGGTAGCGGCGCAACCGGAATGATACCTCACATCCCATACCATTGCGCTTGATGATCTGACGCGTTGCTGCATGAAATTTTCAAGGGCACTGCCAATGTGGCGGCGCTTTCATTTTGATGGTGGAGGAGGCACGCGAGCGTAGTGGCGGTCTGCGCCCACCACATGCCGCGCACCTGGTACGCGGTCTGCATCATTGAGGACTGCGCTGTTTTTGATGGGCTGGAAGACCACGATCTCCGTCATGGAATTGCTCAATAGCGCGGCCTGCTGGCTATCCCATTGGAGGTCGCGGCTTACTTGCTCCATATCCCGGGGATCGAGCACGTCGTCGAATGCTGTGCTGAAACGCGTGCAACCTATGCGCCGAGTTTCCTGGCAACTTCATCGCCTCCGTCTGCCGCGATTGCACCCGCAATGGCCTTTGCGGAACCCTTGGTCATGGCCCCGATCTTCACGCGACCCAGGGTAGCCAGCAGCGTATCACGCCCGGCATCGCGGGCCATCTCGCGGGTCTGCTTTTCCAGATCATCGAGCCTGGCCAATTCTGCCTCGAGGCGCGCTCGCTGTGCAGCGATGGCGTCAAGGTCTCCTGCGGTCTGCTTCGGGCGCGCCATGGGCTGGTATCTTCCAAAATCTGCTTGTGATGGGGCATCTACCCTAGCGGAGATGGGTCTCATTGCCAGTTGGAACTTTGCAACAAGGACTGGCTCCGCCTTCGTCGCGGCGTCAGCTGCCCCGATTCCGGGCACCGTCGCTACCGCATCGCGCTCAGGTTAGCGAAGCACTGCCGGGCTGATGCATCGCGCTTCTCATTTTACCGATTCTGATGTTCGACCGATCATGCCTTGTTGGTGGCAAGGCAGTCTGGTACTGAAGCTTTGCTAGGGTTAGATATAGCAGGATAGTCTAAGCATAACCAATGTATGACATTGGCTGCTTAGTTCCGCTGCACGGGGCTAAAGGTATGATGATCAGTCTGCGCCTGGATGGTGCCGTTGTGGCCGAGGTCGACCGCGTGGCCTTTGCATCAGGCATGAGCCGCTCGGCCTGGCTGTCCGGCGCGATTGCGCGCGGGTTGCTGGCCATCAATCGCGAGGCATTGCCTTCGCCCGCGGCCGATCAGGAGCGCGGAGAGGAAGGGAAGGGGTCCTCGATCCAGTTGCGGCTGTCTTCGCTAGAGATCGCGGTGATAGCGAAGGTTGCCGCCGAGCATGAGCTCAGCCGCATGGAATGGATACGCCGACTGATCCGCTGGCAGCTGTGGGACAAGGCGGGCGAGCTTCGGTTGGGCCGCGGTCTGTCCAACGAAGTGGAGAATTTGGTCCGGCAGGTGCGGGCGATCGGCACCCATCTCAATCAGGCGGTCCAGGCCATGAATGTGGCAAACCAGTCAGATGGGCGGCCGGATATTGTCAGCGCCGCAGCTGACGTGGTGGCGATGGAGCAGGGCATGCGTCGCGAGTTGAACCTCATCATGCGGCAGTTGCAGCGCATCGTTTCGGGGAGCGTGCAGTACTGGACTGAGCAGCGACCCGATCTGCTGAAGCAGCTTGGTCTGGCAGAGCCCGATCGTTTGAATACGGGCGACGGCATGGAAAGCGTACGATGAGCTTTCTCCTCTCGAATGGCACGCTCGATACGATGGCAGATATTTTTGCGCCCGCGCGGAGGCGCAAGGCTGGTGATGGCGGTGGCCGACCGGGGCCAGGAAAGCCATTCGATGCGAGCGGCATCTGGATGGCCATGGCGTCGCGAAGCACGGGTGCGAGGCATGCGATATCGCCGCGTATGGCGGCTTTTGGATCG
>CAIZEE010000446.1 GCA_903931835.1 uncultured Elstera sp. | reverse complement strand
TTCGACCAGCTCACATCTTGTGTATGACTATACAGTTCCCACGAGCGACGCCCCGCTCAGCCAGATCACCGTGACCATGGTGAACGGCGTGAGCGACCTGGCGGGCAACGCCCTCTCCTATTCGGGATCGCCGGACGGCACGCTCGACGTCACCTGTTTCTATCCCGGCGTCCTGATCGCCACGCCGGACGGCGAGCGCCCCGTCGAAACCCTCACGACCGGTGATCTGGTCCTCACTCATGACGGCCGGCCGGCGCCGATCCTGTGGCTCGGCCGCCAGACTGTCTCTCGGACCTTCGCCGACCCATCGCGCGTTGCGCCGATCCGCGTTCGCGCGGGCGCGTTCGGCGAGCGACTGCCCGCGCGCGATCTGCTCGTCTCGCCCTGTCACGCCCTTCTGGTGGATGGAATGCTGGCGCAGGCGGGCGCGCTGATCAACGGCGCCTCGATCGTCCAGGAGTGGGACACCCCCGAACAGTTCACCTACTACCACATCGAACTGGCCGACCACGCCCTGGTGATCGCCGAAGGCGTCCCAGCCGAGACGTTCATCGACAACGCCGATCGGCTCGGGTTCGATAACTGGGACGAACACCGGGCCCTGTTTCCAGAGGAACGTACGACGGTCGAGATGGATCTGCCCCGCGTGACCTCGGCCCGCCAGTTGCCGGTCGCGGTTCGCCTGGCGCTGGGGGTGCGGTCTGACATGGTCCACGAACAAGCGGCGCGGGCCGCTTGATCCTGGGCAACCTCTTCAATTTCGGAGTCTTTACCAACCACCGCAACACCTCGGCGACGTTCCGGCCGCGAGGTTTCGCTGAAACGGCGACTTCGCAGACGCGCGCTGGTTTGTCTAGATATGGTTCTACGCGATGACGCTGAGTTTGACAGACTTTCCTTATAACCGCCTTCAGGTAGCTGCAACGTTCCAGAATCGTGGCGATTTATCCAAGGCTCAAGCCATCTATTGGGAAATCTTATTCGAAGAACCTAATCAATTTGATGCATTGCATCTTCTTGGTGTTACCAAATGCCAGGAAACCAAATACGTCGAGGGCGTATGGTTCATTAGGCGCGCGCTAGATCAGCGGCCCGAGGAGCCCTTGGCCCTGAACAATCTCGGGCTCGCGATGTGCGAACTGCATCGTCACGACGAAGCGATCGTGCTCTTCGACCGCTCGCTGACGATCCAGCCCCACAATGCGCAGACCTGGTTCAATCGCGCCAACGCCCTTGTGAAGCAAGATCGACTGCAAGAGGCGATTGAAAGCTACGATCGTACGCTCTCGCTGTCACCCGATTTGCCCGGCGCGCTGGCGAACATGGGGGCCGCCCTGATGGCGGTCGGCGACGCCGCGGCGGCTTTGATCAACCTCGGCGCAGCCGAGTTGGTCAGGGGCGACGCCTCGCCGGCGATCGCATTCCTCCGCAAGGCCATGGAGCATGGGGCCAACCGTACGTTCTGCCTCATCAGCATCGGAAAACTTCTAGAGGAATTGGGTGATCGCGGCGCGGCGCGGCGCACCTATATCGAAGCGGTTGAGAGCGCACCCCACCTCGCGGAGCCGAGGTGGGCCCTGGCCTTGAGCAATCTTCCCAACATTCCCGAGGATGAAGCGGAAATCCTGAAATCCCGGGCGGACTTCAAGGATTCCCTGGACGAACTCCTGACCTGGTATGCGACAGAAGGGTCGGCCGGGGTCGTTGAAAATGTCGATTTCGCTACATCGCCATTCTACCTTGCCTATCAAAGACTGAATAACCGCGAATTGATGTCTCAATTTGGCGATCTTCGGTCCCTCGTCATGAGCAAATGGTTCGCGAATGCGGGCCTCGCCTCCGTTCCGGATCGCCAGCGCGATGGCCCCTTGCGAGTTGGAATTGTGTCGGCGGAGTTATACAATCACTCGGTATGGCAAGCCATCATGCGGGGATGGTTCAAGCACATTGACCGCGATCGCGCATCGCTGGTCGCCTTTCATGTTGGCGCGAAAAGCGACGCTGAAACCGATTTCGCGCGCGCAAACTCGGACACTTTCCATTTCGGGGAGCGCCCATTGGTTGAATGGGCGCGTCTCATCATCGACTCTCGCCTCGATATTCTCATCTACCCTTCCGTGGGCATGAATATCACTTCGTCCAATCTGGCGGCCCTGCGCCTCGCGCCTATTCAGATGGCGACCTGGGGACATCCGGATACGACCGGCCTCCCGACGATCGATTACTATGTTTCGGCAGAGGCATTCGAACCTCATGACGCCGAGCGCGCCTATCGGGAGAAGCTGATCCGGTTGCCGGGCATAGGGGTGTGTTATTCCCCGCCGCCGGTTGTTCCAGTCTCCCCCGAACTTCATGAACTTGGGCTCGATGACGGGCGCACGCTTATCCTCTGTCCGGGAGCGCCGTTCAAGTACGCCCCTCAAGACGACGCCATTCTTTCAGCGATAGCCCAGCGGGCGCAAAATACGCAGTTCGTGTTCTTCCATTCGAAAAACAAATCGTTGATGTCGAACAGATTGGAGGCGCGGATAAGGTCTGTCTTCGCGTCGGAAGGCCTTGATGCGGAGCGCCAAGTTCGCTTCATTCCGTTCCAAGGGCGCCAAACGTTCCTTGGTCTGATTGACCGTGCAGATCTGTGTCTCGACACGATCGGGT
>CAIZEE010000445.1 GCA_903931835.1 uncultured Elstera sp. | reverse complement strand
GGCGGGTTCGCTGACAGCCGGGACGCTGACCGGCTCGTCGAGCGGCGGCGCCACCCTTGGCCAGACCAATCAGATCGCAACGCTGGGCAGCTTCAGCAATGCCGGCGCTGGCGGGTTCACGCTGGCCGATGCGAGTGCGCTGACGATCACCGGCGTGGTGACGGCGATCAGCGTCGGTCTGCTGGGCAGCTCGACGATGGCGGAGAGCGGTCTCGGCACGATCATCGCGACGAGTTTCTCCGGAACGTCATCCGGTGGCACCACCCTCAACAGCGCCAACCAAATTGGCACGCTGGTTGGTTTTACCAACGCCGGTAACGGCAATTTCAGCCTGGCCGATGCGACGTCGCTGGCAATCACCGGCACCGTCACCACGCCGGGGGCGGTTGGCCTGACGACCGCCGGCATTCTCAGCGAAGCCGGCGGTGGGTCGATCATCGCCGGCACCTTGATCGGGACGTCGAGCGGCGGGGCCAGCCTGACCGGCGCTAATCAAGTCAACACGCTCAGCGGATTCAGCAATACGGGAGCTGGTGGTTTCACGCTGATCAACGCGAACGCCCTCGTCATAAACGGCGTGGTCAATGCCGGCACGGGCGGAATGGTGCTGCAAGACGGCTCGACCATTACCGAGATCACGGGTGGAACACTCGTGGCTGCGACGCTGACGGGTTCGTCTTCCGGTGGCGCCACGCTGAACAACGCCAACCAGATCGGCACATTGGCCGGATTTACGAATGCCGGTAACGGCAATTTCAGCTTGGTCGATGTCGCCTCGCTGGTGATCACCGGCGGCGTTACGACACCCGGTACGGTCGGGCTGGCGATCACCGGCACCCTCAGTGAGACGGGCGCCGGGTCGATCGCCGCCACAACGCTGACCGGCTCATCAAGCGGCGGTGCGACGTTAACCGGTACCAATCAGGTCTCGACGCTGGGTGGCTTTAGTAATGCCGGCAGCGGCGGATTTACCCTGGTCGACACGAGCGCGCTGGCCGTTACCGGGGTGGTGAATGTCGGCACGGGTGGTGTCGTTCTGCAAGGCAGTTCGACCATTGCAGAGACGGCAACGGGGGTCATCATTGCAGCCTCGCTGACTGGCTCATCATCGGGCGGTGCGGTGCTGACCAGCGCCAACCAGATTGGCACTCTCGGCACGTTCAGCAATGCCGGCTCGGGTAATTTCAGCCTGACCGATGCCAATTCATTGACGATCACCGGCGCGGTCACGACACTGGGCACGGTTGGATTTGCGGTTAGCGGCTCGATCGGCGAAGTGGGTGGTGCCTCAATTGTTGCCGGTACGTTGACCGGCACGTCGAGCGGCGGCGCGGCCTTTACGTCGCTGACCAATCAGATTTCGACGCTTGGCACCTTCACCAATACCGGTGCCGGCGGGTTCAGCCTGACCAATGCGCAGGCGTTGACCGTTACCGGTGGTCTGGTGTTTGGCGGCAATGCAGGTGTCAACTTGCGGACGATCACTGGCGATTTGACGCTTGGTGCGGCGATCATCACGAGCGGAACGGGGGTCGTCAACCTGATCTCCGCCGGCGCCATCAACCAGACTGCCGGGTCGCTGAGCGGCGCTGGCCTGACCGGCAGTTCGGTCGGGTCGACGATGTTGACGTCCGGTACCAACATCATCGCCACTCTCAACACATTCACCGCTTTGGGCGGTTTCAACCTGGTCGATTCAACCTCGTTGGCGGTGGTCGGCACGGTGAATGCCGGCAGCAACACGCTGGCTCTCACGACGACCGGTACCGGCAATATTGCCTTGGCGGCCAATCTTACGACCAGCGGTGCCGGGGCTGTGACGCTGAATTCAGCCGGCACACTCACGCAAACCGCAAGCAGTTCGGTGATCTCCACGGCGACGCTGACCGGCAACGCATCGGGTGGGACCAGCCTGATCGGCGCCAACCAGATTGGCAGCTTGGCCGGCTTCACCAATTTCGGTACCGGCGGGTTCAGCCTGGTCGACGCGCAGACCTTGACCGTCAGCGGTACAGTGCAGGGCAATAGCGGCGGGGTCAGCCTGACGACAACCAGCGGCGACATCACTTTGGCGGCGTCGGTGGCGAGTTCGGTCGGCACCGTCCGACTGACCGCAAGTGGCGGCGCCATTACGCAGACCGCTGGTTCGATCAATGCCGGCAACCTGACCGGCAGCTCAGCGGGCGCGACGTCGCTGACCGCCGGGGGTAATGTGGTCGGCCGGTTGAACGCCTTTACCGCTTTGGGCGGCTTCAACCTGACCGACTCGACCGCCCTGATCGTCGTCGGTGTCGTGAATGCCGGCACCAATAACCTAACGCTGACGACAACCGGTACGGGCAATGGTGTCACCTTGTCGAGCGGCCTTACGACCGGAGCGGCCGGTACGGTGACGCTGAACTCTGCCGGCATCATCACTGAGACGGGAAGCTCGGGCGTGATCACTGCGGGTAGCTTCGGTGGAACGTCGACAGGCGGGGCCGGTCTGACCGGGGCCAATCAGATCGCTACGCTCGGCGGCTTTACCAATTCCGGCGTCGGTGGCGTGACGCTGATCGACGCGATCTCGC
This sequence comes from uncultured Elstera sp., assembly GCA_903931835.1. Classification (GTDB taxonomy): domain Bacteria; phylum Pseudomonadota; class Alphaproteobacteria; order Elsterales; family Elsteraceae; genus CAIZEE01. The sequence goes on along the minus strand of CAIZEE010000445.1, from coordinate 13,467 downwards.
TGACCGTGGCGGGCAGCGTGTCGAGCGGCGGCAATGCCCTGTTGCTGCAATCGACAGGGTTGAACTTTGTCGGCGGCAGTCTGAACAGTGGAGCGGCCGCGACAACGCTGCTCGATGCCAACGCGACGAACGGCACAATCGTCGTCGGCGATAGCGGCAGTGCTCCCTATACGGTCACCAGTGCGATGATGCAGGCGATTACGGCGGGCACGCTCAGGATCGCAAGCTCCGGCAGCGGCAACATCGTTTTCGCCAGTGCCTCGACTGGCTTGTCGGTTAGTAATCTGACCTTGGCGACATCCGGGGCGATCGCCTTGTCGGGCGTCGACACGCTCAATAATGGCGCGTCTGGAACCCTTTCGTTGAGCGGCGGCAGCATCACCCAGGATAGCGCCGGTGTAGTCCATGCAGCTACGCTCAATGCCGTCGCGGCCACCGGTGCTGTCAGCCTGATCGGAAACAATGCCATCCAGACCCTGGGCAGCGGCACAGCTTTGGGCGCCTTCACGCTGAACAATGCTGGCACCTTGATCGATGGCGTGGGCGCCGTGAGCGGCTCGTCGGTTGGGCTTAGCGTCACCGGCGGGGACCTGAGCTTGATCGGGTCGATCACCGCCAATTCGGCTGCCGGTTCGTTAAGTCTGAGTGCTTCAGGCGGCAAGATCGTACAGCTTAGCGGCAACTCGCTGACCAGCTTGGGCACCGGGACGTCGGCCTTGTCCCTCGTCGCGTCTGGCGATGTAAGCCTGGCCGGGACAGTTTCCGACGTATTCGGAACGGTCAGCCTGACCTCCACTGCGGGTGCGGTCAATCAAATCGGCGGGTCCGTCGTGGCGGCGACGCTGAAAGGCGGATCGGCGACTTCGACGACCCTGACCGGCACCAGCAACGTTATTCAAACGCTGGCGGCGTTCAGCGCGACCGGTAGCTTCAGCCTTGCCGATCAGGCTTCGGCCCTCACTGTCGCCGGGGCTGTAACAACAGCGGGGCAACTCTCCCTGACCTCTACGGGCTCAATCACGGAGGTGACCGGCGGTAGTGTGGCGGCGGCGAACATGACTGGGTCGGCCAGTGGGGGGCTGACTTTCAACGGCGCCAACAATTCGGTTGCCACGCTCAACGCCTTTACCGTCGCAAGCGGCGGCTTTCAATATACCGGTACCGGCACTGTCGCCGTTGGCGGCGTGATCAACAGCAGCAACACGCAGATCACGCTGACCGGCACGGGGGTTCAGCTTCTCGCTGCCGGGCGGCTGATGGCGGGCAGCGCCACGGCAAGTTTGATAAACGCGTCGGCCAGCGCGATGAGCGTTGGCACTGGCGGAGGCTTTGACATTTCCAACGCGACTTTGTCGCGGATCAGCGCCGGGCAGATCATTGTGCAGGGCTCCGGCATAGGCATCCTCTATAATGTGAGCACCGGCGCATGGCTGACGCTCAATGCCCGTGCCGGTATTTCTGTTGTCGGGACCAACACCGCGACCAGTCAGCTCAATCTCATCACCAACGGGACGGTTAATGAGAGCGGGACGATCTCGACTCATTTGCTGACCGGTGCGGTTGCCGGGGCCGTTCATCTCGATGATGCGAACACCGTCACCAACCTGGGCAGTTTCAGTGCCGGGAATGGCTTCAGCCTGACCAATGCTTCCGCATTGACTGTTTCGGGGCCGGTCACCTCCAGTACCAGTACGGTGTCGCTGACCACCACCGGTGCTGCTTCGCAACTGACGCTGTCTGGCACTATAACGGCTGGCGATACGATCACCCTGACAAGTGCGGCTGGGATCAATCAAACGGATGGCGCGCTGGTCGCGGCAAACTTGACGGGATCGGCGGCGCAAGGCGTCTCGTTGACTGAGGCGGGCAATGCCATCAGCAATCTGGGTTCGTTCACCGTCGCAGGTGGTGGCGGGCTCGCCCTCAACAGTTCGGTCAGCATGGCCGTGAACGGATCGGTCAGCACGTCCAGCGGCGTCGCCTCGATCACCATCGGCGGCGTGTCGCAGGATCTGACCTTGAACGGTGGGATATCGACCAGCAATCTCGTCGTGCTGCAGGCCTCCGGCTCGATCAGTCAAAATGCTGGGGCGGTTGCGGCGGCCGAGGTCGAACTCATCGCCGGTGGATCGGCGGTGCTGGGTAGCGGCAGCAATCAATTCCCCGCCGTTACCGGCCACGCCGGGGGCAATTTCAGCGTCTATAATTCTGGTTACCTGACCGAACTCGGCATCTCTGCCGGCGGGTATATTGAACTCAATGCCGGTGCAGGGTCCGTGACATTCGTCAACGACATGAGTGCCGGGACCGGCGTCAAGATCGATGTCAATGCCGCGATCGCCGACGACGTATCGATCACCAGTCAAGGCGGTTCATCGTTGTTCGCCGGAACCGTACAATCGGCGTCGTCCGGCAGCCCGGCGGCCTTCTCTTTCAATTCGGGCTCAGGCTCGGTCACTTTTATGAACAATATCGGCGCGGGGATCAGCAGCGGTAGTGGGCTAGACCAGGTGCCGACCAGCGGCTCGGCGCTGAAATGGATCAACATATCGGGCCAGTCGGTCGTGTTTGGTTCAGGACAGAACGACTTCATCGTCCGGACGACCGGCAACGGGACCAGTTCAGGGCCGAGCAATCAGGGTACCGCAGCGCATTTAAGCCAGGGCGATATCGTTTTCGGCAGCGATCCCGTCATCCGTGCGGGGGCGCTCGTCGTCGACGTGACGAATGCCGGTCTTGCTTTCAATTCGGCCGGTACGATCGATTTTGGCAATGGCGGGCTGGTGCTGACCAATGGCAAGTTGATCGTCCTATTGGGCAACGGCCTCGCGATCGGGTCATTGATCGATACCGGCACGCTGGACATCTATGGAACGGGCGGCGCCACTAACCTGTTCGGCGGTATTGCCGGCAATTTCTCGCAGAACGCGGTGAGAGAGCCTTTCGCCGAGCATTACACCGCCCTTACCGGCTTTTTCTCGCAAAGCAGCAGCCCGAATACCGACTACAAATTCAATGGCTGCTCGATCGGCGGCGATAGCTGCTTTGAGGTTCAGGCGCCGGTCCTGCCGAGCTTCCAGCTGCCCTCCGTCCAGCTCGACATCAAAGTGTCGCCGCCCCATCAAGCGATCGACGAGGATGACGAGATGCTGCCGCTCCGGGGCAATACCGATCTGTGGGATGGTCTCTTCTGAGCGAATCACTACCCCGACGTCCTATTCTTGTGGCCTTGATCGTCGCCTGCGCCTTGTTCATGGAGAATCTGGACGGGACCGTGATCGTGACAGCGCTGCCGGCGATGGCCAGGTCCTTCGGCGAAAGTCCGGTTCGTCTCAGCCTCGGCGTCACGGCCTATATGTTGAGCCTCGCCGTCTTCATCCCGATCAGCGGCTGGGTGGCCGACCGGTTCGGCTCGCGCACCGTGTTCCGCCTCGCGATCGTCATCTTTACCGTGGGTTCTGTCCTGTGCGGCGTCAGCACCGGTCTGATCGGGCTGGCTGCAGCGCGCGTGGTCCAGGGCATTGGCGGCGCCATGATGGTGCCGGTCGGGCGGCTCATCCTGATGCGCAGTGTCGAGAAGGCTGAGTTGGTGCGGGCGATGACCTATCTGACGGTCCCGGCGCTGATTGGTCCGGTCATCGGCCCGGTGGTCGGCGGCTTTATCGCGACATATTGGTCCTGGCCCTGGATTTTCCTGCTCAATGTCCCGATCGGCGTGCTCGGCGTTATTCTGGTCACTCGCTTTATCGAGGATGTCAGGGAGCCCCAAATGGCGGCGCTCGATTGGTTGGGGTTCATATTGACCGGCCTGTCATTGAGCTGCCTCATGTATGGCTTCGAGCTGATCAGCCGTGATACGGGAAGTGCGCTACTCGCTTTAGGCCTGTTGGCGATCGGCTTCGGCGTTGGCGTGTTTGCAGTTCGCCATGCCAATCGACATTCCCATCCGCTGATCGATTTGTCGCTGTTCCGCATCCCGACGTTTTCCCAGACGGTTTGGGGCGGCATCGTGTTCCGCCTCTCGATGGGCGGCTTGCCGTTCTTGTTGCCGCTCTTGTTTCAGTTAGGATTCGGCATGACGGCGTTTGCGTCGGGGATGCTCACCTTCGTCGCGGCGATCGGCGCCCTGGGCATGAAAGTGACCGCGCAGCCGATTTTGCGGCGATTTGGTTTTCGCACCTCGTTGATCGCCAACAGCGTTATTGGCGCGGCCTCAATCCTGGTCTGCTGTCTGTTCGATGCCGACACCCCCTCCTGGCTGATCGTCATTCTGCTGCTGGCAGGCGGGTTTTCGCGCTCGCTTCAATTCACCAGCCTGAACACGCTCGCCTTCGCCGATATTCAGCCGACCAAGCTCAGCGCCGCGACGAGCCTTGCCAGCATGCAGCAACAAATAGCTCTCGGCCTCGGTGTCGCGGTCTCGGCGTTGCTGCTGCATCTGTTTCTGGTACAGCGCGGTGCGGCGGGTCAGACGCCGAATGCCGAGGATCTAAAGCTATCGCTGCTGGTTATCGGCGTGCTGCCGTTATTTTCCATCTGGTTCTTCCGGCGGCTGGTGCCGGCGGCGGGTGCGGAGATCAGCGGCCATCGCGCGGGTCTTGTCACACCGCCGCAACCCTCTGACGCTTGACCAAATACCCCGCAGATTGTTACCAACCTTCTTCGCGCTGCAAAACGCAGCTCCCCCTTCACTCAACTATCCGGAGCCTTGGTCGATGACCCAATCACGCCGTCTTCGTGTCGCTCTCATGCTCGCCGGACTGGGCGTGGCCCTGGTCCCAACGATGGCTCCGCATTTCATTGCCCCGGCCTATGCCGAGGACAAGGACAAAGACAAAGCCAAGGCGATCCGGCCAGAACTGCTAAAGCCGATTGTGGCCGCCCAGACGGCGAACAAAGATAAGAAATACGAGGACGTCATCTCGGCGCTCGCCGACACAGACAAGGTCACGGACAAGACGCCCTATGAAGCCTTCCTCGTCGGGCAGTTCCGCGCGATCGCCTATCAGAACCTGGGCAATAAGGCGGAATACTTCAAGAACCTGATAATAATGGCTGAGTATGATGCTGCCGACCCTGCAGATCACATCAAGTGGGTGCAGGCCGTTGTCGGCAATTATTACAATGCCAAAGACTATCCGAACGCGGCCATCTGGGCGCAGCGCTACGTCAAGGATGGCGGCACCGACCCGCAGATTTTGCAGATACTGGCGGATGCCTATTACCTGTCTGGTGATTACGCCAATGCAGAGGCGGAACTCACCAAGCAGATCGCAGCGACCGAGGCGGCCGGAAAGAAGCCGAGCGAAGAAGACCTGCACATGCTGATCAGCTGCTACGTCAAGCAGAAGGACGATAACGGCTATGTGAAGGTGATGGAGAAATGGGCTGTCGATTATCCCTCCAAGGATCATTGGCGCGACCTGGTTGGCCGCGTTGAGGGCAAACCCGGCTTTGCCGACCGGCTGGTTCTCGATGTCGATCGCTTTGAGAAATCCGTTGGTGCGCTCGAGAACACGGACTACCTCGAATGGGCCCAGTTTGCCATGGACGCGGGCCTGCCGGCGGAAGCGAAGTCGGTGTTTGATGCTGGCGTCCAGGCCGGCGCCATCAATCCGGCGGCGCAGAAACAATTAAGCGATCGCATCACGAAGCTGGCCAACGATGATCAGAAAGCGCTGGCGCAGGGCGATGCGGACCTCGCCAAGGCGAAGGACGGCAACCCGTTCGTCAATGATGGCAGCAACTACCTGAACTATGGCCAGTACGACAAGGGTGCGAGCCTGATCGAACAGGGCATCGCCAAGGGTGGGTTGAAGCATCCCGACGATGCCAAGCTTCATTTGGGATATGCCTATTACCTAGCCGGTCAAAAGGACAAGGCGGTTGAGGCGTTCCGGACCGTGGGCGGCAATGAAGGGGCAGCCGGGATGGCGCGCCTGTGGATTCTGTTCATTACCGGGAAGGCTGACGCCTAACTGCGAGACTGGGCCGCCCGGCGCTCACGTTTGGGCGGCCCAATCGAACACGCGCTGATCCACCATCCGGTAAAACGCGTCGAAGAGTGCCGGCAAAGCTCGGTGCTTATAAGCGAAGAGCGCCGGCTCGTCGGCGAGATGCGCCAGCATGGTGGCGTTCGCCTCGAATAGCAGCACGCGGCCATCGGCCAGCAACGCGAAATCGACTCCGGCGTAATCCAGATTGAGATGCCGGCCGATCGCCTCCACGGTTTCCCATGCGGCCGCACCGAGGCTTTGCCCTGGCTTCTCCAAGAACAGTTGCTCTTCGGCGCGCTTGGTCTCGTTGACTGCCATGTCGGCGGAGAAATAATGCACGAGCCAGTTTTCCGAGATTGCCAGATGATATGGATAGGGCACGCGATCGACGAAAATGACGCGATATTTGCGGAACAGTCCATCTGCTGACCGATAATCATAATAGGGCGTCAAATAGCGTGGCGCTGGTTCCAAGCTGCCAAGTTCCTCCGGCGTCGTAATCCGGACCACGCCTTGCCCGCCATGTGAGCCGATCGGTCGCGCCAAGACCGGAAAGTCGATCGGCGACGGCACACCCGCCTCCCAACGCATAGTCTTTGGCGCCACCAGCCGCTCGATTGGCGCCAGCAACCGCCAGATTTGATCGCGGGTCGTTCTTGGGATTTGCGACGGATGATTCAGCACCGGCTTGTCGCAAGCCTCAAGAAACCGTGACGCCGCCGCTAATGCGCGGGCGGCCACATCGCTGTCGCCCAACGCGTTGAAAACGATATCGAACTCTGGCAACGGCTCGGTCGGCGCATACTCGATGAACCATTTGATCCGCGTATAGCGGTTCGGCGGCAAAAGGAAATCGATCGGGACATTGCCGGCCGCCGATGCCGACAGCACCAGTACGGTCAGAGCTTCTGGCGAGGAAGCCTGCTCGACAAACACCGATTGCTGGGAAAAAGCGATGTCGCGGTAATGCCGCGCCTCGTCATAGCGCCGCTGTTCTTCAAGCAAGGCGGCCAGGTTCTGATTGGCCGCGACCAGTGTTGGGTCAAGCGCTAAGGTCAGGCGGTACCAACGCTCCGCCTCCGCCATGCGCCGGGCCTGGAAATACACGGTGGCGAGATTATACAGCGCCAGCGGCGAACGCGCTTCCAACGCCATCGCGGCGCACAGGCAGGCGGTTGCCTCCTCCCCCGGGGTGCTCGCCTGCAACACCAGCCCGAGTGCGCGCCAGGGCGCTGGATTGAGTGGCTCTGCCGCAGTTTGCCGGCGCAGTTCCTCGATCGTGTCTTGGGTCATACTTGGACCCGCGCCAGGATCATGGCGCTGACCGCATCGCGGATGCGCGGCACGTAGCGATGCTTGTAGGGGAAAGTAATGGGATCATCATCGAGGTGAACCAGCATCGCGGCATTGGCCTCGAACAGCACGATCTCGCCATTCGGCATCAGGCCGCAATCGATGCCGCCGAAATCGAGATCAAGGCGCCGCGCCAGCCTATCCAGCGTCTGTGTGGCGCCCGGGGGGAACTGTGTCGTCCAGTCGGCGAGAAACGCCTCCTCCTCCTGCTTCATCCACATCTGCCGGGCCATATCGGTTCGCCAATAATGTACCTTCCAATCTTCCATGATGGCGAGGTGATAGGCGAAGACCTGGCGATCGACGAAGATGAAGCGGTATTTGCGGTAAAACCCATCCGCGCTGCGATAATCGTAAAACTCGGTCAGATAGAAGACCTGATCGGGCAAGGGCTCGAGAAACTCGGGCAGCTCAGTGACGTCACGGATCTTTGCGAGATCCGTTCCGCCATGGCTACCTGCCGGGCGAATCAGCAGCGGGCGACCGGCAGCGCCTTCGATATGGCGGATCAGTTCATCGCGGGCAACGCGTTCGGTTCGCGGCAAAGCGAGACCGGGGATACCCTGCAGCAATCCTGGCAGTCGGTCGCGCCGTGTCGCAGCAACCCGATCGGGCGGGTTCAACATCGGCAAAGATAGGGCTGATGCTCGGTCGAGGTCGGCGGCACAGCGATCGGGATCGGCGATCGTGCAGAATGCGATGTCATACGGTGGGGCATCACCCAGCGGTGAGGGCGGTATCGGTCCCGGCTCCGGGCTGGTCAGGAAAATCAAAGTGCGGTCGAAGCGGGACCGGTCGAAGGTATATTCGATCGGCACATCGCCCCGCCCGGAGCCACAAACGAACAGGATGCGCGCCTCCGCCTTAGCACCGGTGCAGGGTTCAATCAAAATCCGGCGCAGTCGGGCCGCCTGGTGGCGATGTCTGGCCGCCTCGTCAGGCCGCCGCAACGCGTCGAAGGCAAGGGCAAGGCGCAGATGTGTCGGGATGTGATCGGGCTCCCTCGCGAGCGCTTGCGTAAGCGCCTCGACCGCCTCTTGCAGGCGATCAAGCTCGACGAGGACGATACCCCGGTTGCACCATGCCTCGACCAGTGACGGCTCAAGTGCTACCGCGCGATCAAACTGGTCCAGCGCCTCGTCCAGCCGCTTCTGGGCAAAGCGCAACTCGCCGATATTATTGGCGAGCACGGCGTTATCGGGCGCCAGCACATGGGCGCAGTCCAGCGCCACGCTGGCCTCGTCCAAACGTCCTGCCTCCTTCAGCACCAGTCCCAGCGCCTGATAGGATTGCATGAAGTCAGGCTTCAGCTGGACCGCGCGGTGCAACAAGTCGATCGCCTCGTCCCGCCGGTTCTGGCGCTGATGTAGCATGCCGAGGCTATAACAAGCGATCGCGTCGCCCGGCACCAGCTTGAGGTAGTGCTGCAGCAGCGTCACCGCCTCGTCGATCTCCGGCCCCTCGCCAAGAAGAATGCCGAGCATGCGCATGGCATCGGGCTGTTCGGGCGTATTATCCAATACCGCGCGGTATAGCGTGATCGCTTGGGCTCTGCGCCCCGCCTGGTGATGCGTTAGCGCCTCGGTCAGAAGGGGAGACTTGCCATCGGCCAACGCGTTTGTCCCTCGTTACCTGTTCGGTGTTGTTTGTTCACGCTTGTATGGGTTGTCATTGATACGAAGGGCCCTAGTCTACCTTGCGTTCGCAGGGCGCGGGCCAACTTGCCGCATTGGTCAGTGAGCAAACCTTAACGTTTTTCGCCTCCAATAGACGCCTTCCAAAGAGGGTGGCATGGAACGGGACGCAGTTTTAGCACCAGATCATAGCCGTGCCGATATTCTGGCAGGGGCCGCCAGCGCTTTCGCTGCCGGCCGTTTTGAAGAGACGAAGGCGCTTTGTCTCGCCGGGCTTCTGAAGGGCGACGGCGATGAGCTGGCGCTGCGGCGCCAATTGGCGATGGCGCATCTGCTGTCGCATGAGTTTGGCGCGGCGCTCGGGATACTCGAAGAATTAGCGCCCCGGCTGTCGGGCGACGGTAAGCTGCATCTCGCGATGGCCGAAGCGGTGTGGGCAACCCGGTCGGCGCGCGATGCGCTGCCGCATTTTGTCGTCGCCCGGACGGCGCTGCCCGATGATTTCAGCGTGCGCGAGCGTTTTGGTCTTGCCCTGCTGATGGCCGGTGACGCGGAGGCGGCGAAGCGGGAATTGGCGGCTGCGGTCGAGCTTCGCCCGGCATCCGTCGCAGCATTGACCCATCTTGGATTAGCGGAGGTTCTAACCGGCGCCGTCGAGCGCGCCATTCCCTATTTCGAAGCCGCGTTGGAGATCGATCCGGATTCGGTCGACACGCTGTTCCAATTGGGATCGGCCCTGCGCACCGGCGGCCATCATGCCCGCGCGATCGTCATTTTCCGGGGTGCGGTCGCTCGCGCTCCCCGTTCTGCCTTGCTACGCGTGGCGCTGGGTGATGCGCTGAAGGATAGCGGCGATCTCGCCGGTGCGGTCGCCGAGTTCCTGGTTGCTGTGCGCATCGAACCCAAATGGGCGGTTGCCTGGACCACGCTGGCGGACGGGCTCAATCGGCTGGGCTATACCCGGCAATCGATCAGTGCTTATCGTGCCGCGTTGCTGCTCGATCCCAGTCAAACCGCTGTCCATGCCTTACTCGGCAATGTGCTGCACGGTGCCGGCGCCATCGAACAATCCCACCGCCATTATGCGCTGAGCATGCAGTCGGCACCCTGGTATGGCACTGCCAGCCCGACATCATCTGGAATCAGGCTTGCGGTGCTCGCGGCACCCGGCTCCGCCAATACGCCGACCCGTTTTATCCTCGATCGCAGCATCCTGTCGGTCGATGTCTTTTATGTATTGCCGGGTTCGGCTGATATGGCGCAGCGCCTGTCGGATAGTGTCGATATCATCTTCAATTCAGTTAGCGATCCCGATTCGGCATCGGCGGGGTTTGCCGATCTGACCCGTCTGGTGGACAGCGTCGATAAGCCGGTGCTGAACCGGCCGGATCGGATTCAGGCAACCAGGCGCAATTGGATGCGCGAATTGCTCGGCCCTATCGAAGGCTGCGTCGTGCCCTGGACGCTGCGCTGTGCTGCCGGCGATGTGGGAGCCGCGGCCGATTTTGCGCGTGCCGCCGGATATCCGGTTCTGGTTCGCCCGGTTGGCAGCCATGGCGGCGACGGGCTGGTCAAGATCGATACGGAAATCGACTTGCAGGCGGTCCTGTCTGCCTATGGCGATAGCTATGTCACTAAGTTCCACGACGCGAAATCGGATGATGGCTGGTACCGCAAATACCGGCTGATCATCGTCGACGGTGCGATCCTGCCCTATCATCTGGCGGTCAATGATCATTGGCTGGTGCATTATTTCCGCGCGCCGACAAGTGAGATGAGCGCCTTCCGCGATGAGGAGGTGCTGTTCCTGGACGAACCGGAACAGACCATGGGCCCGGTCGCCTATGCCGCTTTGCTCCGCATCGCGCAGACGGTGAAGCTCGATTTCTTCGGCATTGATTGCGCGGTCGACGCGTCCGGCCGATTGCTGGTCTTCGAATGCAACGCCACGATGCTGGTACGCGACGGCGAACAGCCCAATATCGTGACCGCCAAGGGCGAGGCCGCCCGGCGCATCCGCGATGCGGTGACGGCGATGATAGAGCGGCGCATTACCGCGTGATGCAATTGGAGCGTATTCTCCTCGGTTCATGAGGACCTTGTCGGCCAGCGAGTTTGTGTGGGGTTGGATGCTTCGATATACCTGGACCTGCTCGTGTTGCGGACGACAATTCGACGAGCTGCCAATTCATTGGTCCGTAGAGGCACCCGCTCTCTATGATGCCCTGTCTGAGACAGAGCGCCGCTCCAGGGCAACACTATCGACCGATTTCTGCACCATCGGTGATAATGCCTTCTTTATTCGCGGACAGATCGAGATTCCGCTCCTTGGGTCCTCGGAGAGGCTTACCTGGGGCGTCTGGGCGTCGCTGTCTGCCGCGAGCATGGAACAGGTGAGAAATGCGTGGAACAGGCACGATCGAGCGTCTGAGGCTCCGTTCTTCGGTTGGCTCAGTTCCGCGCTCCCTCTCTATCCAGATACGATAAACCTAAAAAGCAATGTCCACCTTCGATCGCAACCGGACATGCCGCTCGTGGAACTGGAGCCGACCGACCATCCCCTCGCCGTCGAGCAGCGCGAAGGCATAACGCTGGCGCGAGCAGCTCAAATTGCTGAGGCTCTATTGCCGCGCCATTGAACCACACGTTCTATTTGTAGCTCACCGGAAGAAATGCGTTAGGCAGCAAAAAATTATTGTTTTACAGAAAATAATTTCATGCTACAGAATCAGGCATCATAGTCACGGGAGATGATGATGGCTGAGGTTCTGGAGATGGTACGGTTCGGTGGCGACGCGGCCGCCGAGGTGGAACAGCCGAAATACCAAAGATTACGGCGGCAGAGCGGGTTGCTGGCGGTGGCGATCAGCGCGCTCGGCGTCCTGTATGTGGCGTTCAACGCGGCCCTGGTCGTCGCAACGCCGCTGATCAACGGCGATCTGGTGCATATGGGGCCGGGCGCTCATGCCTCGTTCGGCTTGGGTGCGGGGCAGCCCGGATCGGTGACGCTCTCCAGTTTCTCAATCTCCCAACGCCTCGCCTTCGCGCTGCTGATGGCGCTCCGTGCGGTTCCCGTCGGCGCCATGCTGTTCAATCTCAGAGCCCTGTTCAGGCTCTACGCTGCTGGCACCGTCTTTGCCCGGGATAACGCGGTTCGCATCAAGCGTATGGGGCTCTGGCTCATCTTGTTCGCCGCGACGCCCTATTTGATCCATGAAGTGTCGGTGCCGCTCGGCAATAATTTCGACGCCGAGTGGTTTCATATGGAGGAGGTCTACGCGCTGGTGACCGGCGCCGTCCTCTATGTCATCGCGCAGGTCATGGAAGTCGGCCACGAGATCGAACAGGAACGGGACGAGTTCGTCTGATGCCGATTATCGTCCGCCTCGACGTGATGATGGCAAAGCGCAAGGTTCGCTCCAACGATCTGGCGCGCGCCATCGGCATCACCCAGGCCAATCTGTCCTTGCTGAAATCGGACAAGGTCAAGGGTATCCGGTTTTCCACACTGGATGCGATCTGCCGCTATCTCGACTGCCAGCCGGGCGACATCCTGGAATACCAGGCGGGTGAGGATCAGCCGGCTGAGCGTCAGGCCGGCTAATCTCCCTCCGTCCTTTTCCATCACCTTGCAAGACCGGGCGCCGGCTTCGGCGTCAAGGAGGAAGCTTTGTCCAAAATCGCCCGATTATTGGCAGCGATGCTGATCTCTGCAGCGCTTGCTGGCTGCGAGACGCCGCCACCGCATATGGAGCCTGGCATGGTGACGACCGTGCCGGGCACCATGCCCATCGTCTTGCCCCTCACGATTACGGGCGATCAGATCCTGGTTGAGCTTGAGGCACAGCGTCCCGATGGGGGTCTGCGCAAAATCTGGGCGGTGGTCAATATGGGGCATGCTCGTCCGATGCTGCAGAAGCACCTCTATCACGAATTGGAAATCGATCAGGGGCGCCGGTTGTCCTTCCGGCTGGGCGGTATCCCGATATCGGTTGATGCTGGCCTCGTGCTGCCACTGGACGATGCCGCCTATCCAGCGCGGCAGGTTGGGCCGTTTTTTTTCTCGCAGAATGTCGAAGCCGTCTTACAAGCCGACACGCTTGAGCAGTTCGAGATCGTTCTGGACTACGCCGACAAGACCATGACCCTGGCAAAACCGGGTTCGCTGAAGCCTGAAGGTGTCGCCGTGCCCATCCGCGTCAATCAGGAGACCGGCTTGGCCGTCGTCGATTTGACCGTCGACGGCACGGCCTTCCCGGTCGTGATCGATTGTGGCGGTGGCTACACTTGGGCGCGCCCCAGCGTTATCCAGAAATTTCTGGTCGCCCATCCGAGCTGGGAACGAGCGGACGGCGCGGTGGGCCCGAGCAATTACAACATGCTGGACTACGCGTTCGAGAAGCAAGGCACCGTCGTTCGTCTGCCGGACGCCGCGATAGGATCAATGCCCGTCAAAGACGTGGGTGTGATGGCGACCGGACCTG
>CAIZEE010000444.1 GCA_903931835.1 uncultured Elstera sp. | reverse complement strand
GTCGCTTGGTGGCGCCGAACGCCTCCCCCGCCTCGCGCAGTTGCGGCGGAACGGACGCGATGCCGAGCTGGGTCAGCCGGATCGGCGCCGGAAGGGCGAAGATAACGGTCGAGATCAGCCCTGGAACGACGCCGAGGCCGAACAGGATCAAGGTCGGGATCAGATAGACGAAGGTCGGGATCGTCTGCATCAGATCGAGGAATGGGCGGATGGCGCCAAACAGCCATGGCCGATGCGCCGCCGCGATACCGATCGGCACACCGACCAGTACGCAAAAGAGGGTCGCGCAGAAGACCAGCGAGAGCGTCTCGACCGTTGCCGTCCAATAACCAAGATTAAGGACGAGCAGCAAAGCCGCTACGATGAACAGCGTCAGCCAGACCGACCGATGCAGCCAATACGCCGCAGCCGACATAATCGCGATCAGAACGACTGCGGGCGGCCAGAGGAGCGCTGCCGTCAGTCCCTGGATCAATCCGCCCAGAACCAGCGACACCAGATCGAAGAAGCCTTGCGCGTTACCGGTCAGAAAATCGACAGCATCGCTGAGCCAGGCGCCGAGCGGCAGCTTGTGTTGCTCAATCCAATCGTCCATCCGCCCCCCGCCCTGCTCGTCCCGACTGCCCAGTTTATCCTAGGGCATACCGAGTGACTTGCTCAAAGCCGACACGGCGTCGCCGCCATCCGCCGTGGTGACACCGGCTATCCAGGGTTTCCATTTATCGGCGGAGGATTTGAGCCAGCGATCAATCGCCTTGGCATCCATGGCGCTGTCCGCCGGGACACTCGCCAGCAACGCCGACTCAGTAGCGACGTCGTAATGGTAGTTCTTCAGGAAGGCGGCGACATTGGGACACTCGGCGAGATAGCCCGCCCGCACATTGGTCCACACAGTTGCGCTGCCGTTATCGGGGCCGAAGGTGTTGGTCGGATCGTCGAGATAGGTGATCTCGAAGCGCTGGTTCATCGGATGCGGCTTCCAGGCGAGAAACACGATCGGCTGCTTGCGCCGGACCGCGCGATCGACCTGCGCCAGCATGCCCTGCTCGCTCGATTCGACAAGATCGAAATCCTTCAGGCCATAAGCATCGGCTTTGATCATGGTCAATACGGTGCGATTGCCGTCATTGCCGGGCTCCAGCCCATAAATCTTGCCGCCGAGCTTGTCCTTGTTCTTCACGATGTCAGCGAAGGACTTGATGCCCGCGTCATAGGCATAGGTTGGGACGGCCATGGTGAAACGCGCCCCATCCAGCACCGGGCGGACGATCTCGACCGACTTGTTATCGAGATAGGGCTGGCGATCAGCCTCCATCGTCGGCATCCAGTTGCCAAGGAAGATGTCGATATCTTTGTTCTTCATCGATAGATAGGTGACCGGCACCGACAGCACCTGCACTTTTGGCGCATAGCCGAGGCTGGACAGAATGCGCGTCGCGACCGCCGTCGTCGCCGTAATGTCGGTCCAACCGACATCGGAGAAACGCGGCTGATGACAGGATGGGCCCTCGGTCGCCAGGACCGGCATGGCGCCGCACAAGGCTATGAGCAAGACAAAAACTCGGGTCAACCGAGCTGTGATTCCGTCTGCTCTCACCATCACGCTACTCCCGATTCTTGATTGTCTGATCAATACTCTATGGACTTCCGGCACTATACGCGATTGAAGATCGTGCAAGTCAATTCAGGCCGCGTGGGGGCGTCGCGTTTATGGTTGAAACAGTCGATTTTGTAATCGTCGGCGCCGGCTCCGCCGGCTGCGTGCTGGCCGATCGCCTGAGTGCGGACGGCAAAAACAGCGTCGCGGTGCTGGAATATGGCGGCTCCGACAAAGCCGTCGTCATCCAGATGCCGAGCGCGCTCGCCATTCCGATGAACATGAAAAAATACAACTGGTTCTACGAAAGCGAGCCGGAGCCGGGCCTGGACGGTCGCCGGCTGCATTGCCCGCGCGGCAAGGCGCTCGGCGGCTCTTCCTCGATCAACGGCCTGGTCTATATCCGCGGCAACCCGATGGATTTCGAGCGGTGGGAAGAAGAAGGGGCGAAAGGCTGGGGTTATCGCCAGGTCCTGCCCTATTTCCGCCGGGCACAGACCCATGCGTCCGGCGGCGACTCTTATCGCGGTAGCGACGGCCCCCTGCATGTTCAATATGGTCCGCTGCGGAACCCGCTCTACCGCGCCTTTATCGAGGCGGCGAAGCAGGCGGGGTATCCCGAGACCGACGATGTGAACGGCTACCAGCAGGAAGGCTTTGGCCGCATGGACATGACCGTGCATAAGGGCCAGCGCTGGAGCGCCGCCAACGCCTATCTGAAACCCGCAATGAAGCGACCAAATCTGACGGTCAAGACCCATGCGCTGGCGACGAAGATCCTGTTCGAAGGCAAGCGCGCGGTTGGTATTGAATACCGGACCGGCAATACGACAAACCGCGTGATGGCGCGCCGCGAAGTTATCCTGGCCGGCGGGCCGATCAACTCCCCACAATTGCTGAAACTATCGGGCGTCGGTCCGGCGGCTGAATTGAAGCAGCATGGCATCGAGGTGGTGCACGACCTGCCCGGCGTCGGCGAAAACCTGCAGGACCATCTGGAATGTTATTTCCAGGTGGCGTGCAAGCAGCCGATCACCCTGTTCTCCAGCATGAACCTGATCTCCAAGGGCATGATCGGCTTGCGCTGGCTGCTGTTCCGCGACGGTCTGGGTGCCACCAACCATTTTGAAAGCTGCGGCTTCATCCGTAGCCGTGCCGGCATTCAATATGCCGATATCCAGTATCACTTCCTGCCGCTCGCCATGTCCTATGACGGCAACACGCTGGCGACCGAGCATGGCATCCAGGCGCATGTCGGCCCGATGCGCTCGAAAAGCCGCGGCTGGGTGCGGCTGAAATCCTCCGATCCGACGGATTATCCCAGCATCCAGTTCAACTATTTGTCGCATCCCGACGATCTGATCGAATGGCGCGCGGCGATCCGCCTGACACGGGAGATCTTTGCGCAAAAGGCGTTCGATCCCTATCGGGGGCGGGAAATTCAGCCAGGCGCCGACGTGACCAGCGATGAAGCAATCGACGCCTTCGTGCGCCGCAAGGTGGAAAGCGCCTATCACCCAAGCGGCACCTGCCGCATGGGTGATCCCGCCGATCCGATGACCGTCGTCGATGCCGAAACCCGCGTCGTCGGCGTCGAAGGCTTGAGAGTGGTCGACAGCTCGATCATGCCGTCGGTTACGACCGGCAATCTCAACGCGCCGACCATCATGATCGGCGAGAAGGCATCCGATATGATTTTGGGGCGGCCCGCACTGCCGGCGTCCAACGCGCCGTTTTACGTGCCGGCGAATTGGGAGACGGCGCAGAGGTAGAGAACGGAATGCGTTCCAACGAACGCGAGAATCGTGCTATGGTTACGTCTGATTACAGGAGATTACGTTGAGCGATAATCGACCGACGGAACCCATCACGATCCGCGCGGCGAAGGATGTCGTCAGCGACATTGATGCTCTAGCCTCAGCGATGGACCGCTCCCGCAATTACATCGTTAATCAGGCGCTTCAGCAGTATCTGGAAGCAAATGCGTGGCAGATCGAACGCATCAAGGAAGGCCTCGCCGCCGCCGATGAGGGGCGCGTAAGGCCGGCGGAAGAGGTGTTCGCCGACATAGCCGCCAAGCATGGCTGGAAACGCTGACGCGCCTCGCCTTCGCCGAACCGGCGGAGCGCGATCTCGACAGCATCATCGACTACATCTCGCGTGACAATCCGGCAGCGGCTGAGAAGGTCTATAGGGCGGTCGTCGACACCACCGAACGTTTGACCAAGTTTCCTGGGATAGGCCGTGCCGGTCGATTGCCGGGTACAGCCGAATTCCTGGTTCCATCCCTGGCCTATCTGATCGTCTATCGGGTTGACGCCGAGGTTCTTACGATCGTCGCTGTTCTTCACACGTCCCGAGATTTGATGCGCGCGCTCATAGCTGGGCTGTGACGAGCCTCGCCGATCTATCAACATAGAATTCGCAACGAATTGGGAGACGGCGCAGCGTTCGCTACGCAATGAACCCAAGCAGAATCAGCGTGCTGAGCGTGGTCGCATGCAAGATCACGTGAAGCGTGTTGGGCCTTATGCCGTTGCGCGTCGGCAGGAACGCATGCGTCTTGCCGAATAAAATTTGATAGCGTGCTGCGCGGACCAGTTCGGGGTGGATCAGATAGGGCAGCCACCAGGCGCGCAGCTGGCCGACAAACAACACGGCATAGCTGATCTCAAGATACATCCATAGCCAGCCTGGATAGGCCGTGCCGGCATAATAGAAACTTGCCTCAAGCCCAATCGCAAACGGCAGGGTGCTGACCACCGTCACGGTAATCAGCCTGCCAAAACTATCCGCCTCACGTGCGGCTTTGACATCATTTAGCCGGCCGAGCGGAACCCAATCGTGAAACGCCAAAAACAGGACCTGGAAAACCTGCAGGCAAAGCAGCGCGTCGACCGCAATGGGTGTCACCGCTGCTCCCCCGCCGGCGGCAATAAGCCGATCTGTTCGAGATAGGTAAGAATCTCGGTTGCGGCCTGTTCCGGCGTCACGTCCACCAAGACTTTGCCGCCGCC
>CAIZEE010000443.1 GCA_903931835.1 uncultured Elstera sp. | reverse complement strand
TGGCGCCGATCTTGGCCAGGGCGATCCGCTCCATGATAGAGTTGAGTTCCTGCTGCGAGTAGGGGTAGCCAATCCGATCCAGAGCGAACTCGGTCATGGCGTGGACCTTCGCCGGGTCGGGGTGCAACGCCATATCGTCGTGCCTGACGACCAGCAGGCCGCCGCCGTAGGGCTTCGGAGAGGCTGGGCTCCCATTGATCTTCGCGCTCATCGGCATCGCGCGGACCCCGATTTTCTCCACGCTCTCAAGGAGCAGGACGCGATCCGCTTCCGCGATGTTCCAGACGAACGCGGCGTGACACCACAGGCTGTCGGTGAAAATCTCGGTCATCTCGGAACCGAAATCGGTCGAATGGAAGAGCAGAATATCCCCGGTGCGGAGGCCATCCGGTGTGTTCCGGGCTTGGCTGTAGGGAACGACCGGGAGCTTCTCGAAATCCTCTGTGGTGACGGTCATCGGACGATCCTCAGGTTGCAGGGCCGGGAAGCGTAGCTACCACGAATCTGCGATTCGAACGAAGCACGAACATTTGGGAGTTGGTCAGCGGTGGTGATCGGCGACCGCCGCGATAAATACCCACATGAACGCCGATCCGAATTCCTACCACCATTCCGCCGACACCCTTTCCGACACCGCTGGCCGAACGATCTCGGTCCAGGCCATCAGCCGCGCAAAGCCGTGGCGAGACATGCTGTTCGATTTCCCCGGCGATGGCGGCGAGTGTCTGGCCAACCTGGTAGCGAAGATTTCCGATCTCCGATCCCACCTGACGCTCCAACCGTATGGCGGCTATCGCCTGCGACTGCCTGACCAGGGCACGCATATCGTCATGGTGATGGCGGTGCCGGAACTGCGCGCCCTCGGCAGCCTACCGTTCCTGGAAGCCAATGAACTCTTCGTCCCGTTCGAGCACCGCGCCGACTGTGACGCTGCTCTGGCTGCCAATGGCGCCGTTGGCCGGTGGACCGAGTTGGAATGCGTCAGTGGGACCGACGCGGCCCTGACGGCGTTCGAGGAGTTGTGGACGGCGGACGTGCTGCCGCTGCTCTGAGAAAACCGGTCACTCATCCTCCCATGGAAACGGCCCGAGCGACCGAAAATAGGCTTCCATATCGGGGCTGACGTTCACGTCGAACACGGTGAGATCGAACATTTTCAGGAGCGTCGCGGCCTTCAGGTCGCAGATGATCGACGTGCTATCGTCCGGGTCCACGTCGTCTGGAATGCTGTAGAAGCTTCCATAAGGTGCGTCGCAGGGGTGTTCGGCGGTGCGCGGGTCACCATTTTGATCAAACATCCCTTTGCGGCCTTGGCAGAGTTCCAACCTCGGCACGGTCGTCCAATCCGACCCGATCACCGCATCGACCTTCCGAACGAATTCTAGGTCCAGCCGACCGATCACGCCGACGTGCCTGAATGACGAAGGAGGGGCGTGCCTCAGCGGAGCCGTGATGGTTGCCATTGTTTTCGCTTGGCTAAGCTCCCTGGCGAAATCGCAGGACTTCCCTTGAAAACCACGAGGAATGATGCGAGCCGTCGCCAGCAATTTTGACCATGATCCCTTGCTCAGAGCGACCAACTTGTCCGGATTTTTGAGAGCATCCTGGACAACCCTGTAGGCTTCCGCGCCGGGTGATTGGCTGTCTTGCCCGGCTTTTCGGCGTTCAAGCAAGGAAGAACGCTCGCTAAACATTTGGTGTTTCGAGAACACGTCCTCCATGATTTTGATATCCTCATCTGACATAAAGTCCAGCTTGTCTTCTTCCATCCAAGCGTCACGGAAAAACTGCTTTGGATGAGTTAGCCAGGGTTGGTTGCTATTTTTGATTGCAACCATCTCTTCGAATATGTGATCCATAGTTTTTAGTTCCTCTTGTAAAAAACGGTGTAGAAAAGCGCGGAAATAAGACGACGCGCCTCTTGATCTGTGACAAATATCACGCTTGTGAATTCACCCAGCAGGGTGAAGCAGTGGACTAATTTGAGGCCGGTGGGGCATCAATTTGAACGCCAACACGGAAGGTTTCCTTGAATTGAACGCCCTCAAGTTCGTCCTCGTGGAGAGCGGCGATATTTCCGTGGCCAACGATAAAATATTCGATCTCTGACCATGCCAGCCCGTTGGCCGCGCTCTGCGATTGCAACAATTGCTCAAGAACATCTGTTTCCAGGCGGGTTGGCATGCCGTTGTCTACCGCTATATGTGGAAATGGTAGAACAGTGCATTCGGTGCCTGCCCGAATTGCAACCGCCATCATTCTCCTGTCTGTCATTCTTCTGTCAATAAACATAATACACCTTCAAAAACGCTGATTACCGGTGCTCCAAGAGGTCGTCCGGTAACAACCCCTATGACGCAGGAGGAACGCTTCTGTCTATATCTTTTTCGGCGCCGCTCGACTGAATGTCTGCGCGCGAAAACCTGCGGGAAGATCG
>CAIZEE010000442.1 GCA_903931835.1 uncultured Elstera sp. | reverse complement strand
TCGCCTATACCGCTGTCGTGACGGCGCAGCAAACCTCGCTGTCCAACCAGGAAACAGCACTTTCCGTCCAGCAACAGCGTCTGGTCGCGAGCGTGACCTTGATCGAGGCGCTGGGTGGCGGCTGGACCGCCGACGATCTGCCGACCCGCGAACAAATCGTCGATGGTGATCCGGCACCCGGAACGCCGGCGGCGGCTCACAAAACCGACTAGCCATGACCTCCAACCCTGAGGCGATCATGCTGGCGGCCGCGATCGGCCATCATGTCGCCCAGCGCAAGACGGAGGCGACACAGCTTTATCGCCAGATTCTGGCGCTCGACCCCGGACATCCACAAGCCTTGCTGGGGCTCGGCCTGCTGTTGGGCGATGCGTCGGCAGATCATGCAGCGCTGAGCGAGGCAGCGTCGCTGCTTGAGCGCTATTTAGTCCTCCATCCGCAAGATGCCCAGACCTGTTGTTCGCTCGGCTTGTTCCGCCAGCGTGAGGGCAATGATGCCGAGGCGGCGAAATGGTTCGAACTGAGCGCGAACGGCGCACCTGACCTGATGCATGCGTGGCTCGGCCTGGGTGTTTCCTGGCATCAGCTTGGTCAGCTTGGACGCGCGTCGGACGCGCTGGAGCGGGCAGTGGCGCTGGCGTCGGGCGATCCGATCGTCGCCAATAATCTGGGCGATCTGCGCTTCACCCAAGGACGGTTCGAGGAGGCGGTGTCGGCCTTCGACCATGCTCTGACAATCGCTCCTGATTATGCCGTCGTGCATTGCAATCGCGGCATTGCGCTTACCAGGCTGAAACGCTTCGAGGATGCAGTGACCAGCCTGCTTCAGGCAGTCGCGCTCAACCCCGATCATATCGAGGCGCAACTGACCCTCGCCGAGGCGTTCGATCACCTGGGGCAGCCGGTCGATGCTGCGCGCCATCGTCGGGAGGTCATGCTGCGGCAGAAACCGGTGGTAGAGCGGAGCTTCACCGGCAAGCCTGAAGCGCGTATTCTGGTGATCGGTGGCGGGGCCAGGTCCGACGTGCCGATCAAATTTCTGCTGCCGCGCAGCCGGTTCGACCTCATCCATGTTTTCGCTGTCGGCGATGATGAGCGCGAGCCACCGCTGGCGGCCGACTTGCCGGAATACGACATCGTTTTCAACGCGATCGCCGATCCCGATAACGGGGCGTTCTATTTGGGGCCGGCGGCTAAGTTCTGTCGTGGACTGCCCAAGAAGATTCTGAACCCGCCGGAGCGCGTTCAGCCGCTGGTTCGCGAAATTATGCCGCAGTTGCTCGCAGATATCCCGGGCTTGGCGCTGCCGCGTACCGAACGGCTATCGAGGAGTGATCTGCTCGCTGGCAAGCCCGCCTTTGACTTGCCGTTCCTGATCCGTCCGATCGGCTCGCATGCCGGGCATGGGTTGGAGAGGATCGACGATGCCTCGATGCTGGCGACCTATCTCGCAGCGCAGCGCGCCGAGGATTACTACCTCACCGACTATCACGACTATGCCAGCCATGACGGGCTGTTCCGCAAATACCGGCTGATTTTCGTCGACCGTCAGGTCTACGCCTATCACCTGGCGATCATGGATCATTGGATGATCCATTACTGGCGGGCCGATATGGAGGCAGCGGCGTGGATGAAGCAGGAAGAGGCTGACTTCCTGGCCGATTATCGGTCGGTGTTTTCGGGCGTTCTGGGGGACGCCGTGCGCGAAATCGCGCGGCGCGTCGATCTCGACTATGCTGGGCTGGATTGCGGTTTGACGCGGGATGGCCGGGTATTATTCTTTGAGGCCAACGCCAATATGTGGGTCCACCTCAACGATACTGAAGCGGCCTATCCCTATAAACACCGCTATGTCCCTCGCATTTTCGACGCGATGGCCGACATGGTGGCACGCAATCTTACTCAGGCGTAACCGCCGCTTTTGCCTTAGGCTTTGCTTTGGCGCGGGTCTTGGGCGGTGTCGCCAGCAGGATTGCGGCACGGCGTGCCTCCTGCGTGGCGCGGATGGCAGGTAGCAGCGTCACGGCTGCCGCACGCTGACTGGGATTGCCCTCGCGCTCCAGGCGCTCGGCATTGCTTTGCAGCGTCTTTAGCGCGTCATCCGTCATGGATGGCAATTTCGGCAGCATATCCATGGCGGCAAGCTCCCGGTCGTTTCTGGATGAGGGGGCGGAGGGTTCGTTCCGATTGAACGAGCGCTGGGCCGAAGGGGTGCTTTGGCATATGGCCTCAATTAAGTCATTTGCAACCCTGCCGCTCTAATCATTCGTGATGCGCGGACATACGCTGGTGATCCGAGGATAATTATCGGGCGATTCGTACCGGGGATTAACCATCCGGAAGCACCCGATCTGCCAAACTCTGCTCGAGAAAACAAAAACAATCAAAGCGTGGGAGGGGCATGATGATCGGTGCGTGGGGTAGCAAATCCAAGCTGGCCGAAGTTCAGAAGGCCGCTGACGAATATCGTGACTGGTATTCCTCGGCGATGGTCATGATCGATCACGTCCCGGTGGGCGTCGCCTGGCTTGATCCGCAGAAGGACAACGAGGTCACCTATGTCAATCGCCAGGGTGTTCAGATGCTGGAGCCCTTGGCACCTGCCTTGGGGTTTGCGGCAGCCAACCTGGCTGGACGCCACATCGATGCTGCCTTTCGCGACGCCAAGCTGAGTCGCCATTCTTTATCCCAGCGCGGCAATCTGCCGACCTATGCTCGGGTCAGCCTCGGCGCCTGCATTTTCGACGTTCAGGTCGTGGCGATCGCGGGTGAGGATGGCAAGCTTGCCGGGCTGATGGCGTCGTGGAGTGATGTTACGAAGCAGGTCGAGCTGTCGGGGATTTTCAAAACCAATATCGGCTCCGTTCTGACGTCGCTTGCTGCTTCGGTAACCCAGATGCGCGACTCGGCGTCGTCGATGCGCGGCACCGCTGATCGGACCAATCGCGCCGCCGGCTCCGCCAGCTCGTCGGTTTCGGGCGCTTCGGTCAAGCTTGATACGGCGGTCGGTTTGGCCAGCGATCTTGCCAGCACGATCGAGGACGTCACCAACCTGGTGGCAAATTCTGTGGAGATCGCTCATGCGGCGGTGACGGAGGCGGCTGCGGCCGATCACGCCATCTCCGGCTTGACGGAGGCAGCTCAGCGCATCGGGACTGTGGTGAAGCTGATCAATGATATTGCGAGCCAAACCAATCTGCTGGCGCTGAACGCTACGATCGAGGCGGCGCGGGCAGGGGATGCCGGCAAGGGTTTTGCCGTGGTTGCGTCGGAAGTCAAAAATCTGGCTAGCCAGACAGCCAAGGCGACGGGTGACATCGCGACCGAAATCGCGTCGATGCAGGGCTCGACCGAGGCGACGATCGCGGTTATCCGGCGCATTCAGGAGACGATCGGGACGATCGACACCATGTCGTCTTCGATGACCGAGGCGTTTCGCCAGCAAAGCTCGCGGGTCGGTGACATCGTCGGTCACACAGCCCAAGCAGCCGAGGATGCGCGCGGCGTTGCGGGCGAGATCGCGACGGTCACGGGGGCAGCGGAGGAGACAGGAAAGGCCGCCGGCGAGTTGCTGCAAGCGGCCGATGGTCTGACCCGCAAGGCCGAGGCGATCCGCGACGCGGCGAATGATTTCATCGCTGCGCTGGAGAAACACTGATTTGTGACGGCGCAGGCAGACGCTTGCGCCGTTTCGACATTATCATGTCGCTTTTATACAGGCGGGAAGCCGTGTACGTTCTCGCTCCGCTGACTTGCCTAACGGATGATGCAGGCTGATCTTTGGTGCGGGCGGATTATGCAGAAATTCTCGGTGTTCTCTCTGCTGCGGCAAGGGCTCTCCGGCCAAACGGGCTGGGGCCCGCTTTGGCGTTCGCCTGAGCCGAAGCAGAGTTACGACGCCATCATTATCGGTGGTGGCGGGCACGGCCTCGGCACTGCCTATTACCTGGCCAAGGAACACGGGCTGACCAATATCGCGGTACTGGAAAAGGGCTGGCTCGGCGGCGGCAATACCGGGCGCAACACCACGATCATCCGCTCGAACTATCTGTTCGATGAAAGCGCAGCACTCTACGACCACGCCGTAAAACTGTGGGAAGGCCTGTCGCAAGACCTGAACTACAATGTCATGTTCTCGCAGCGCGGCGTGATGATGCTGGCGCATAACGTCCATGACGAGCAGGTTTTCAAGCGCCATGTCCATGCCAACCGGTTGAACGGCGTCGACAATGAATGGCTTAGTGCTGAACAAGCCAAGGAATTCTGCCCACCACTGAACATCGCCCCCGGCATGCGCTACCCGATTCTGGGGGCGGCCTTGCAGCGCCGGGGCGGTGTCGCGCGGCATGACGCGGTCGCCTGGGGCTATGCCCGCGCGGCCGACGCCATGGGTGTCGACATCATCGAGAATTGCGAAGTAACCGCGATCCGCAGCGATGCCTCCGGCCACGTCAAGGCCGTCGAGACCACGCGCGGCACAATCAATACCAGGAAAATCGGTGTTGTGGCCGCCGGCAATACCAGCGTGGTGATGGCGATGGCAGGCGTGCGCATGCCGCTCGAAAGCTACCCGCTGCAGGCGCTTGTGTCGGAACCGGTCAAGCCGATTTTCCCCTGCGTCGTCATGTCGAACACGATCCACGCCTATATCAGCCAGTCGGATAAGGGCGAGCTGGTGATCGGGGCGGGAACAGACGCCTATGTCTCCTATAGCCAGCGTGGCGCTTTGCACATCACGACGCATACGCTTGATGCCATTTGTGAGCTGTTTCCAATGTTCCGGCGCATGCGCATGCTGCGCAATTGGGGCGGCATCGTCGATGTAACCCCCGATCGGTCACCGATCATCGCTAAAACTGATGTGCCGGGACTCTATGTCAATTGCGGCTGGGGCACAGGCGGCTTCAAGGCGACGCCAGGTTCGGCCAATGTCTTTGCCCATACCATAGCGCGCGACGAACCGCATCCGATCAACGCGCCTTTCACGCTGAACCGCTTCCGCGACGGCATTCTGATCGACGAAGCTGCGGCGGCGGCGGTGGCACACTGACATGCTGCTGATTACCTGCCCCTATTGCGGCACACGCCCCGAACTGGAATTCCGCTATGCCGGCGAGGCGCATATCGCCCGCGCCGCCGATCCGTCGACCGTCGATGACGATGCCTGGGGTGCCCATCTCTACCTCCGCAGCAATTCACGCGGCTATCACGCCGAACGGTGGCGGCATATCCATGGCTGCGCCCGGTTCTTCAACGCGATACGCGACACGGTCAGCGACAAATTCTTGGTGACCTATAAATCCGGTGAAGCTTCGCCTGTATCCTTGAAGGGGCCCGGAGCATGAGCGGCGCGTTTCGTTTGGAGCAGGGCGGACGGATTGACCGCAATCAGCCGCTGCGCTTCACTTTCGATGGCAAGGCCTATACCGGCTTTGCTGGCGACACGCTTGCCTCCGCACTGATCGCCAATGGCGTCCACCTGGTTGGACGTTCCTTCAAATATCATCGCCCGCGCGGCATCTTCGCGGCCGGATCGGATGAGCCAAACGCGCTGGTCGGGGTCGGTGCGACGCAGTCCCGCTACACGCCCAATCTCCGCGCCACCCAGGTCGAGCTTTATGACGGGTTGGTCGCGCATAGCCAGAATCGCTGGCCGAGCCTCGCTTTCGATGTCGGCGCGATCAATGATGTGATGTCGCCCTTCCTGCCGGCCGGGTTCTACTACAAGACCTTCATGTGGCCGAAATCCGGCTGGAAGCAACTCTATGAGCCGAATATCCGCGCGGCTGCTGGTCTCGGCAAGGCGCCGACAGCGGCGGATGCCGATCGCTATACGCAGCGCTACGCCCATTGCGACGTGCTGGTGATCGGCGGCGGGCCTGCGGGCCTGGCGGCGGCACTGGCAGCGGCTGAGGCTGGCGCGCGCGTGATGGTCGCGGACGAGCAGGCGGAGTTCGGCGGGTCGCTGCTTTCCGATGGCGGCGATGCGCTGATCGACGGCCATCCAGCCGCCGTCTTCATCGCTGAAATCCTGATGGCGCTGGCGGCGCATGAGCGTGTCACCATGCTCAGCCGGACCACCGCCTTTGGCTATTATCCGCATAATTTCATCGGCCTTGCCGAACGCGTGACCGATCATCTAGCCCATCCCGATCCACGCCTGCCGCGCGAACGGCTATGGCAGGTCCGCGCAGCGGAAATCGTGCTGGCGACGGGCGCGATCGAACGGCCACTGACCTTCGCCGGCAATGACCGCCCTGGCATCATGCTGGCGGGCGCTGCCAGTACCTATGCCACCCGCTATGCCGCAAAGCCCGGGACGCGCGCCGTCATCGCGACGGCGCATGATGGCGGGTATCGCAGTGCGCTGGCGCTGGCCGCAGCCGGTGTTGAGATTGCAGCGATCGCCGATCTAAGACCGGTGCCCGATGGGCCGCTGGTGGCTGCGGCGCGCGCCGCCGGCCTCGCCATCCTGCCGCACACGGCGATCGTTGGTACGGAGGGACGGCTGCGCGTTACCGCAGCGACGCTCGGGCGCATGCGATCGGACGGGACGATCGCCTCGAGCGATCAGATTGCCTGCGATTTGATCGCGATGTCGGGCGGGGTTACCCCGGCGGTGCATCTGTTCTCTCAATCCAAGGGCAAGCTTCGGTACGACAACGCGCTGCAAAGCTTTGTGCCCGGCATATCGGTGGAGCGCGAGCGTTCCGCAGGTGCCTGCCGGGGCGTCTATGCCCTATCCGACGTGCTGAAGGACGGCTTTGACGCAGGGATCGATGCGGCGAAGGCGGCGGGATTTTCCGGTCAACGGCCAACGGCGCTGGCGGTCTCGACCCTCAATGCCGGCGGCGAGATCGGTGTGGCGCCGGCGCCGATCGGTGCGAAGGCCTTTGTCGATTTTCAGAACGACTCGACGGTGAAGGATATCAAGCTCGCGATCCGCGAAGGCTTCCGGTCGGTCGAACATATCAAGCGCTATACCACGACCGGCATGGCGACCGATCAGGGCAAGACTTCCAATATGGCGATGCTGGGTGTGATCGCCAGCACGCTGGACAGCAGCGTGCCGGCCGTTGGCCTGACGACCTTCCGCGCGCCCTATACGCCAGTCACCTTCGGCACCTTTGCTGGCACGTCACGTGGCGAGTTGTTCGATCCCAAGCGGTGCACGCCGATCCATCATTTGGCAGAGGCGGCCGGGGCGGTGTTCGAGGATGTCTCGCTGTGGAAGCGGGCGCGCTATTTCCCGCGCGGCGGCGAAACCATGCGCCAGGCCGTCGACCGCGAATGTCTGGCGACGCGCAATTCGGTCGGCATGTTCGACGCCTCGACTCTGGGCAAGATCGAGGTTGTCGGTCCCGACGCAGCGCAATTCATGAACCTGCTCTACATCAATCCCTGGACCAAGCTGGCGCCCGGCGCCTGCCGCTACGGCGTGATGTGCCGGGAGGACGGGTTCGTGATGGATGATGGCGTGGTGGCGCGGCTGTCCAATGATCGTTTCCATGTCACCACGACGACGGGTGGGGCGCCGGCCGTGCTCAATCTGATGGAGGATTACCTCCAGACCGAGTTCCCGTCGCTGAAGGTCTGGCTGACCTCGACCACAGAGCAATGGGCGGTGATCGCCGTGCAAGGGCCGAAGGCGCGCGACGTGCTGGCGCCGCTGGTCGAGGATATCGATTTGTCGGCAGCCGCGATGCCTCATATGAGCATTCGGACTGGTAAGATCTGTGGCGTGCCAACACGGTTGTTCCGCGTCAGCTTTACCGGTGAATTAGGCTTCGAGGTCAACGTGCCGGCCGACTTCGGCCCGGCCGTCTGGCAGGCGGTCGCGGAGGCTGGAAAGCCGTTTAATATCACGCCCTATGGCACTGAAACGATGCATGTTTTGCGGGCCGAGAAGGGCTTCATCATCGTCGGACAGGAGACGGATGGCACTGCCACCCCGGACGATGCCGGGCTCGCCTGGGCGATCGGCAAGCTCAAGCCTGATTTCGTCGGCAAGCGGTCACTGGCGCGGCCCGAGATGGCCAAGCCAGACCGCAAGCAACTGGTCGGGCTGATCAGCGTCGATGGCCAGAGCGTGCTGGACGAGGGCGCGCAGATCGTGGCGACCGAGCGTTACACGATACCAGCACCGATGATCGGTCATGTCACCTCATCCTATTGGAGCGCCGTCCTCGGCCATCCGATCGCTCTTGCCATGGTGAGGGGCGGTCGGGCCCGCTTGGGCGAGACACTTTATGTGCCGATGGCAGACCGGGTGATCGCGGTCAAAGTGGTCGATCCGGTGTTCTACGACAAAGCGGGAGCGCGTCTTGATGCCTGATACCGCGATCCGGACGCCTGTCCTCACCGCAACGATGAATGCCCCTGGCGTTGAGGCCGAGATAGCTGCACCGATCGCTCGCTTTATCTTTCGTGGCAATGACGCGGCGAGGATGGCTGCGGGAAAGGCATTCGGCGTTGCCATGTCGGAGGTCGCGTGTCGCGCGTCGACCGTAGGGGAGCGGGCTGCGCTGTGGCTTGGTCCCGATGAATTCCTGTTGCTGGCACCGGACGGCGAGGGCGCGGCGATCGAGGCCGCCATCGCCGAGGCACTTGGCGAGATGCCGCATTCGCTGGTCGATGTCAGCCATCGCCAGACCGCGATCAACCTCACAGGCGCAGCGTCAGCCACCTTGCTGGCCCTCGGATGTCCGCTCGATCTCGACGCGTCAGTGTTTGCAGTCGGCACTTGCACGCGTACAGTATTCGCGAAGGCCGAAATCACTCTGTGGCGCCGCGATGAGACGCGGTTTCACGTCGAGGTTTGGCGGTCCTTCGCACCGTATGTCTGGGGTTTGCTCGGCGAGGCGCTGATGGAGTTATCGGTATGAGCCCGTTGCCTAGACCGGCCTTGTCGGTTGGCTTCGTGCTGGCCGATCAGTTCACCTTGTCCGCGTTCTCGCTGTTCGTCGATCATTTGCGCCTGGCCGCCGATGAGGTGCCCGACGCCGCCCTCGCCTTCACCGCCCTCGACCTGCTCGCGATCACCGCGGATGAAAGCCAGCGGTTGCGACCCGCGCAGGTGACGGCGATCGCGACCTGGGTCCGCGCCGGCGG
>CAIZEE010000441.1 GCA_903931835.1 uncultured Elstera sp. | reverse complement strand
TTTCCATCAGCGAAAGGCCTGCCTCGGCCAATAGCCGCCAGCAGCCCGGCCACTGGGAAGCCGACTTCATGTTGTTCGGGAAATACGGCCAGTCAGTTCTGGTTCTTCACGAGAGGACCACCCGCCTGACAGCCTTTGTGCTGACAAAGGACCGCAAAGCCAAGCCGACCGCAGACCACCTCGCCAAGCTCCTAGAGCCCCTCCCTCAGCCTCTGCGCCGCTCCGTCACCTTCGACAACGTCCTAGGTCGGGAAGCAGCGGCGGAAAACGGCCAGCAAGTCTCGTTACGCCGATTGCGATCGGCGCTGATTGCGTTCTGATCCAGATGGCTTCCATCGTCAAGGAATGCGCTCTCGGCCATAGCAAACACAGGATCCAGCGGCCTTGTCGGTCGTGGTCCTCACCGTCCTTAAAATGAGATGCGGATGCCAGATGGAAGGCCCGAACATTATCTACAGGGTCGCCGTAGCGCCCTCACGGCACGACAGAGAGGGGTCCTTCCATCTGGTGTCCGCCCGCTCAACGAACGGGCGGTACTCGGTTCCCGTCTTGATGACGGCGTGAGCAACGCGCGCCATCTTGGCGGTGAGTGCAGTCATCGCCTTGCGGCGGCGATCGGGGTCATTGCCGTAGCCGGCGACGTATCGACCGAGCTTGTCGCGGAAGCTGTTGTCGCGCTGTCGGATGGCAACTTGGGTCGCCATCCATAAGGTACGCCGTAACCGGGCATTGCCGTACTTCGACAGCTTGGTCCGCCCGCGGAAAGTGCCCGACTGGCATGTGGCCAGGTCGAGCCCACAAAACTTCAGGAACTGGCGATGATGTTTGAATCGCCGCAGATCGCCGGCCTCAGCTAGGATCGTGAGCGCATTGATCGGACCGATCCCAGGGATCATGCGCAGGAGCTGGTAGTCGCGGTTGACGCTGAGGATGGCATGGGCAGTTCGCTCGATCTCGTCGCGTTGCCGGATCAGGCTGCGCGCCTGCGCGATCACCATGCGGAACATGGCGATCGAGACGGAATCTTCCTCGACCGGCAGCGCGATCGATGCGCAGGCAGTCTCGTAAATATCGTTGAGCAACCGGGCCTTGGAAACCTTCCGGCCGACCAGTGTCCATGCCTCGCGCGCGAAGTCTTCTTGCCCAAGCGCGGTCATGCTGGCTGGGGTGGGAAACCGCTCCAGCAGAGCCAGGAACCAATCCGACCTGCTGTTGCCAGCGAAACGCTCGATCTCCGGGAAGTAAAGCGGCAGATAGTGCGTCAGGATTCGGTGCCAAGTCTGGGTCTTGGCCTTGGAAATGGCCTCGTGCGTCTTCGACATCTCCTGCAGATCATTGATGCCAGCGGCGAGCGGATCGACATAGCGCTGGGTCGCACCGATCTGTAGCATGTGCAGGATCACCTGGGCATCCTTAGAATCGTTCTTGTCCCAGCCGTTGTGCAGGGCTTCCCGCGTCCGTGCCAAGGCGACCGACGAAATCAGCCGCAGCTCGAAACCAGCAGCAAGGAGGCGATGGGCCAGTGTCCGGTGATAGTTGCCAGTCGCTTCGAAGCCGACGATAATCGGCCTAGCGATCTCAGCCAGATCGCGAGCAAACCGGTCGTAGTCCGCCTTCGTTGCCATGACAGTCATGCGACGACGTCGTCCGCCTTCAGGTCGTTCAATCAGAACCTCCTGGCGGTGCTTTGACATATCGATGGCTACTAGCACGGCGTCGGCGGGAGTAGAACTGCGCTTGGTCATGGTTGGTCAGTCTCCAAAGTGTTGAGTCGACAACTTCACTTTAGAGACCTGCTGGCCGATCATGACCGCCTTGATGAAGCCAGCGGGCGCTACGCGCCCTTGTCTCCATCAAGGCGAATGCTGCCTTCAAGGGGCAGCTTCCCAATGTGCTACGGAACTGAATTCGCCGAGCACCACCAGCTCGCCTCATCCCAAGGACTGGCCACCTTCTTTTGCGACCCACACAAGCCATGGCAAAAAGGCGGAATCGA
>CAIZEE010000440.1 GCA_903931835.1 uncultured Elstera sp. | reverse complement strand
TTCCTC
This sequence comes from uncultured Elstera sp., assembly GCA_903931835.1. Taxonomy (GTDB): domain Bacteria; phylum Pseudomonadota; class Alphaproteobacteria; order Elsterales; family Elsteraceae; genus CAIZEE01. The sequence continues at coordinate 4,715 of CAIZEE010000440.1, read as the reverse complement.
TGGGGGCCGGATGGCGTCAACCGCCGAGCCACTCCAGCACAGATGGATCGACTCCGCGGCGAAGAGGGAGAAATCCTGCGCCGCACCATCGCGGCGTATCCTTTGGCGGAAGCGACGGCGGCGCTGAGCGGCGTCGGACGACAATTGGTGAATTTCCGCGTCGACGAAGCCAAGTTCAATCAGCGCATTCAACGTGACAAGGATGGCGAGCTGGCGTTCGCCGACGATCCCAAGCTATCCGCGACGGCGCAGCAGGTCGCCAATGTGGTCTATGCGGCCATGGCGGCGCTGGCGCTGGGCTGGTTGATTCTCGGCTTGCGCGCCGCGCCACGCGATCGTCGAGCCATGGCGCTGTTCCTGCTGGCCGGATTGTTGGTGAACGCGGCGGTCTGCGGGATATTGTCCGGGGTTTCCGACCGTTACCAGGCTCGGGTGATCTGGCTGTTGCCACTTGCGGCGGCGCTCGCGCCCGCGCCGCGTGGCTGGCGCCCGGCGAGCACGCAGCCACCGGCGCTGGCTTGATTGCCCTCGATGGGTGGGCGACAGTAAGCCCTTCAGGGGCGATCGGGACTCTAATGGCAGCGCGGAATGAGGGGGCGCGGTGAAGATCCTGATCGCCGGGGGGGCCGGTTTCATTGGCTCACATCTTAGCGACCGGCTTCTGGCCGATGGCCATGAGGTATGGTGTTTCGATAACCTCGACACCGGCTTCGAGGCCAATCTGGCAACCTCGCGACAGCAGCCACGCCATCATTTCCTGACCGGCGATATCCGCGACCTACTGCCCGATATTGCCGTTGATCGCGTCTACAACCTCGCCTGCCCCGCTTCTCCGCGCCACTACCAGCGCGATCCCGTGGGAACCTTGCGCACCTCCATCATCGGCACACTCAACGCCCTGGACTATTGCCACGCCAACGGGGCGCGGCTGCTCCTGGCCTCGACGAGCGAAATTTACGGCGATCCCAATGTGCATCCTCAGCAAGAGGACTACGTCGGCGCTGTCAACTGCATCGGCCCGCGAGCCTGCTATGAGGAGGGCAAGCGCGCCGCCGAGACCGCGTGCGTCGACTACCACCGCCAGCACGGAGTTGAGGTCCGTATCGCACGGCTGTTCAATACCTATGGCCCACGCATGGGGATCAATGACGGGCGCGTCATTCCGAACTTCGTCACCCAGGCGATACTTGGCAGACCGCTCTCAATTTACGGCTCGGGAACTCAGACCCGCTCGTTCTGTTACATCGACGACATGGTCGAAGCGCTGGTGCGGTTGATGGAGGCTCCTGGTGGCTGCGTTGGCCCGCTTAATCTCGGCAACCCCGCCGAACTCAGCATTCGTGGACTGGCCGAACGGATCATCGCCAAGACCGGCTCACCCTCGCCCATGGCGTTCGAGGCGCTTCCTCAAGACGACCCGCGCGTCCGTCGTCCGGATATCCGTCGCGCCACTGCGCTGCTCGATTGGACCCCCTCGATAAGCCTCGACGAAGGCCTTGACCGAACGATTGCCTGGTACCGCGAACGGCTGCAAAGCATCGTTCAACCGGCGCGCTTGCGGGCGCGAGACGGTCAGTCGACGGTGGTGATAATCGGCGGGGGTCCGGCTGGACTCACCGCCGCCTACAGTCTGCAGACCCAGAGCAGCGCCTACCACCCGATCGTCCTTGAAGCGGCAAGCCAGGTCGGCGGCATTGCCCGCACCGAGAGCTATAAGGGCTACCGTTTCGATATCGGCGGTCACCGCTTTTTCACCCGCGTCGCGCGCGTCGAAGCCCTGTGGCGTGAAGTGCTCCCTAATGATTTTCTGCGCCGGCCACGGCTCAGCCGGATTTTCTATCGCGGCAAATATTACGCCTATCCGTTGAAGCTGCTCAACGCGCTGTTGAATATCGGCGTCTTCGAATCCTGCCGCATCATGCTGAGCTATGCCAAATGGCGCCTCCGTCCGTATCCGGTGGAAAATACTTTCGAACAGTGGGTGACAAATCGGTTCGGCGGTCGACTGTACTGGCACTTTTTCAAGACCTACACAGAGAAGGTCTGGGGCATTCCCGGCGATGCAATTGGGGCCGATTGGGCGGCACAGCGAATCAAAAATCTGTCGCTGCGCAAGGCGGTGTGGAACGCGATAAGCGGCGCCAACGACACGACGAGCCTGATCGAAGCTTTCGACTACCCGAGACTGGGGCCAGGCATGATGTGGGAAGCGTTTCAACGGTGTGTCGAGCAGCGGGGCGGTGAGGTTCGGCTGAACACCCGGGTCATACGTATCCGCCACGATGCTGACAGCATCCGTAGCGTAGAAGTCGGCAACGGGGATGACCAAGCGAGCGGCGCTGATCATCTCGAAGCCGACCAGTTCATCTCTTCCATGCCGTTGTCCGCGCTGGTGGCAGCAATGGCGCCGCCGGCCCCCGCGGCGATTCAGGCCGCGGCGCGGCGGCTGAAGTACCGCGACTTCGTGATGGTCGCCCTGATCCTCGATCGACCCGACCCGTTTCCCGACAACTGGATCTATATCCACAGCCCCAAGGTGCAGGTTGGACGTATCCAGAATTTCCGGGCTTGGTCGGAAGCCATGGCGCCAGATCCCAATCGATCGAGTATCGGCATGGAATATTTCTGTCAGCAGGGTGACGCGCTTTGGGCGATGGATGACGCAGCCCTGATCCGTCACGCCGCGAGCGAGCTCGATGCGCTAGGACTGGCTCCAGCGGCGGCGGTGGTGGATGGATCTGTCATTCGTCAGTCCAAGGCCTATCCGGTCTATGATCACGAATATCAGGAGGCGCTCGGTATGATCCGCGGCTGGTTGGCCAATTTCCGCAACCTTCAGGTCGTCGGTCGTAACGGGATGCACCGCTACAATAATCAGGATCATTCCATGCTGACCGCGATGATGGCTGTCGACAATATTCTTGGTGGAAACCACGATTTGTGGAGTGTCAACGTCGATAAGGAATATCATGAGACGGCTGATGTAGTATCTGGCCCGGCGCATGTCGAAGCTGCAGGTCAAACTATGCGTGCCAGAGCCGCCTGAGTCCCTCGGCCCGATGCCGCCCACCGTCGCGGTCATTGTCCCCGCCTACAACGCGTCGGCAACGTTGCCAGCATGCCTGGCCGCGATCGCCACGATGACCTGGCCCGCCGCAGAAGTGATCGTGTTCAGCGACGGGGCCACTGACGACACCGACACCATCGCCCGCGACGCCGGGGTGCGTATCATCCGCAACGATGGGCCGCCAAGGGGACCGGCATATGGGCGCAACGCCGCCACGGCGGCGGCGCAGTCCGAATTGCTGCTGTTCGTTGACGCAGACGTCGTCGTCGCCCCTGACGCACTGGAACTCTTGGTGCGAGACCTGACGGCGCACGACGCCCAGGCGGCGTTTGGGTCGTACGACAACCAGCCGGAATCGCAGCGCGTCGCCAGCCTGTATGCCAATCTCCGACACCATTTCGTACATCAACACAGCGCGCGTGACGCCAGCACCTTCTGGTCAGGCCTGGGGCTGATCGATCGCCGGGTCTTTCTTGCGCTGAAAGGATTCGACGCCCTGCGTTTCGGGCATCCCAGCATTGAGGACGTTGAGCTTGGCGCCCGCCTGATCGCTCATGGCTACCGCATTCGACTGGCGCCCGCCGCGCAAGGCAAGCATTGCAAGGATTGGAGTCTGTCGCGTGTGTGGCATACCGATATTGTCCGCCGCGCTTGGCCATGGGCGTGCTTGATCGCGGAGCGGCGCACCGCCGCAGCCGATCTAAATCTCGCAACCGCCGAACGCGCTAAGGCGGTGCTGGCGCTGGCCAGCGCGGTAGGGCTGGTGGTTGGCGTGGCGCAGCCGTGGGGGTGGGCGTTCGCGGGCGCGATGCTGCTGATCTACCTATGGCTCAATCGATCCTTCCTCGCCGTGCTGGCGAAGAGGCTGTCGCCGCTCGGATTGCTGCAGGCCACTGGGATGCACTGGTGCTACCACATCTACGCAACCGCCACATATCTTGCAGCGACGCTGTGGACGCTCTTTGGGCGGCGCCAAGGCGAATCATAAATCGGCGGCAGGACCTCGGCAGGCGTTGAGGAACGAACCATGGCCGGGGACCGCCGCGGTCCCGAGGGCAAGCCCCTGGGGAGGATAGGGGCCTGGGCGCCTGGGGGTATCGGCTTCAGCGAAGGCGCGGCGCGTCGGCGTAGCGAGGTGGGCCCTTCTCCAGAAAGGCGCGCGTGGCCTCGCCGACGTTGGGGCCCTTGCCGCAGATCATCTGGGACCGCATCTCCGGGTCGATCACCGCCAGGAAGTCGTTCACCCGCAGGGTGGTGTCGAGCGTCTTCTTGGTCATGCGCAGGCCGAGCGGGGCGGTCGAAGGTGAGCCAGTCCACCGCGCCGTCCTGGCGCACGGTGATGGTCCTGTAGGGCGCGGCGATGGGCTGGTCCTTCGGAGGAACTATTCCTGGAACGGCTCGCCCGCCTTGCGCGGACCCCGTGACATCGACTCCGCGAAGGCCATGGTCAACAACATCTCGCCACCCTGGGCGAAGGCCGCCGGCCCGCAATCCTTCAGCAGGTGAGCGCGGACGACCTCCGGCACCGCCTCGGGCGGGGTAAAGGGATCGTTGGCGCGGGTCATGGCGTCGTGGCGCGCGTCGTCCGCGGCCGGATCGCCGGACAGCAGGCCCACGCGCTCCATGATCACGCGGCTGGCCACCGGCG
>CAIZEE010000439.1 GCA_903931835.1 uncultured Elstera sp. | reverse complement strand
CAGAGCGATCAATTGCAACACCCCTTCCCCAAATAGGTTTTCCAGTGCTTAGCTGACCGACCGCCTGGCGGCAAGTGCGGCGGTAAGCGTGCCGTCATCAAGATAATCAAGTTCGCCGCCGACCGGCACGCCATGCGCCAGCCTGGTGACCGCTACGCCGGTGCCGGCAATCCGGTCAGCCACGTAATGCGCGGTCGTCTGGCCATCAACCGTCACGTTCAGCGCCAGTATCACTTCGCGTATCTCGCCGGACGCGATGCGTGCCACCAGCGCGTTGGTGGTCAGATCATCAGGACCAACGCCGTCCAGCGCCGACAACGTGCCGCCCAGCACATGGTAGCGGCCGCGGAAGCTCGACGTCCGCTCGATTGCCCATAGATCGCCGATCTGTTCGACCACACAGACAAGCCCGGCATCGCGCTCGGGATCGCGGCAGATTGCACAGATGTCATGCGTATCGAGATTGTGGCAGATGCGGCAGGGCTGCACGGTTCTGGCGGCCTGGGTCAGCGCCTCGGCCAGTGGCACCATCAGCGCATCGCGGCGGCGGAGCAGATGCAGTGCCGCACGGCGCGCCGAACGGGGGCCTAGGCCCGGCAGGCGCGCCAGCAACTGAATCAGTCGATCGATATCGGAGCCGCCACTCTTTGGTGTCATCAAGGCCTGAGGTTGATCGCCTAAAACGGCAATTTCATGCCGGGCGGCAATTTCAGCCCGCCGGTGACCTTGGCCATTTCGGTCGCAACATGGCTTTCCACCTTGCCGCGCGCATCGTTATAGGCGGCGAGGATCAGGTCCTCGAGCATCTCGATCTCTTCCGGGTCAACCAGCGATTTGTCGAGCTTGATCTTACGCATCTCGCCTTTGCCGTTTAGCGTGATCGAAACCATGCCGCCGCCCGAAGTCCCGGTGACCTCAACCTGATCAAGCTTGGCCTGCATATCGGCCATCTTGTTCTGCATCTCCTGGGCCTGCTTCATCATCTGGCCGAGATTCTTCATGAGCTCTGTTCCTCATCGAATAGTTGTAATGACTCGCCGTCACCGGTTTCGTCATCGATGTCAACCGGTCCCGCTTCCGGCAAGACAGGTTCAGCCGGGCGCATGGCCTCGACCGTGGCGCCGGGAAAGGCTTCGAGATAGGCGGCAATGACCGGATGAGCCAGCGCCCAATCCTGACGCTGCTGTTCAGCGGCGCGTTCCTGTTCATAGAGCGTCGGAGCACCGCCTTCATTGGCGATGCTGACGACCCAGCGCCGTTCGGTCCACTCGCTCAATAGATTGCCGACGCGGTTGGCAAGATCACGAGGCGCCTTGTCCGACGGACGGATTTCCAGCCGTCCCGATTCGAAATGCACCAGATGGCAGTTGATCGCGAGATGGGTGCGCAGCATGGGCTCGCCACGCTCCTCAAACAACGCCACCACCTGGGCAAAGCTCTGCGGCTGCGGTGGCAGTTCGGCGACGGGAGCAGTCCCGGCCGCCTCAACCGGCTGCAACTGGCGCAGCGCCGAACCGCCGCCCTGCGTCGGTATGCCAGGCGATAGTTGCGGCGCTGCGCTGGTCGGAGCCGACGCTGCAGAGGACATAATCGCAGGGGAGGCAGTTGTTATGCGAGCCAGGTCACCCGGCAATGGCAGATCGACGACAAAGCCCAATCGGATCAGCACCATGTCGAGGGCAGACCGGCCATCGCTCGCCGCTTGAATTTCGGAAATCCCCTTGAGCAGGATCTGCCATGTCCGCGTCAGCACGGGCACCGACAATTTCTGGGTGAGGTCGCGGCCCCGCACGCGCTCGGTTTCCGATGCGGCGAAGGCGTCGTCTTCGCCGCCCACCTTCAATCGGCTGAGCGTATGCGTCAACTCCAGCAGGTCCTGCGCCAGGGTCAGTGGATCGACGCCATTGGCGTGCATGTCGCCATAGATCGCGAGCGACGCCTTCATGTCCCCCCGCATTACCGCCTCAAACAAATCATAGACCAAGGCACGGTCAGCCAGGCCCAGCATGCCGCGCACCGTCTCGGCGGCGATCGGCTGGGTCGAAGCCTCCGCTGCCTGATCGATCGTCAAGGCAATTGCCTGATCCAGCAAGGACAGCCCATCGCGCACCGATCCGTCGGCCGCCAGCGCGATCAGGGTCGCCGCCTCCGGCTCGAGCGCGGTTCCCTCGGTCACGGCGATGTTGGTGAAGTGACGGGCGAGTTCGGCACTCTCAACGCGACGTAGGTCAAAGCGTTGGCAGCGCGACAACACGGTCACCGGCACCTTGCGGATTTCGGTTGTCGCGAAAATAAATTTGGTGTGTTCGGGCGGTTCTTCCAGCGTCTTCAGCAACGCGTTGAACGCTGCCTTCGACAGCATGTGCACTTCGTCGATGATGTAGATCTTGTAGCGCGCCGCCACTGGCTTGTAGCGCACGCCATCAATGATCTCGCGCATGTCGTCGATGCCGGTGCGGCTGGCGGCGTCGATTTCCAGCACATCGATATTGCGATCAGCCGCGATCGAGCGGCAGGGATCGCATTCGCCGCAGGGGGTAATCGTCGGACCACCCTGCCCGTCCGCGCCGATGCAGTTCAGCGCCCGCGCCAGGATGCGCGCCGTCGTCGTCTTGCCGACCCCGCGCACGCCGGTCAGCATGAAGGCATGGGCCAGGCGGTTCTGCTGGATCGCATTGGTTAGCGTGCGGACCAGCGCATCCTGCCCGATCAGCTCGGCGAAGGTCTGGGGCCGGTATTTGCGCGCAAGCACGCGATACGGCACTGAATCCGGGCTGGTCATAAGGTGATCTCTGCCCAGCAGGCGGGGATGGAGGGTGGGAGGCTGGATCGACGACCCGAATCGGAACTCGTTACGGCTGCTTCCTTCCGGACCTGACCGGGTTGGCGAGGGACACGTCCGCCGCCAACCTCCCGCCCGATATATCGACCTTCTGGAGGCCGAACGCAAGAAGCGGGATAACCCAATGGTGCGAGGTATTGTCCGTGCATGATGGATTGTGGCAGGTTCCGGCATCGGTCGGCAACTGATCTGGTCAGAGAAAAGGCCCCCTGAATGATCGACGAGGCGAATTTCTATTCCGACCCCGAATTCGATCGCGCGACAACGCTGCGCGACCGCGCACTGAGCGCTCCCCCCGATGCCTCTGCCCGTCTGGTCGCTGTCTGGCGCGGCCGCAATCTCATCATGCCTGGTGATCCGCCGGTCGCGCTGTTCCCGCAATCAAAGGACTTGCCGGACAGCGTTCTGCACAGCTTCCTCGGCCTTGGCGGCGAGGTTGAATATTGGCTGGCT
>CAIZEE010000438.1 GCA_903931835.1 uncultured Elstera sp. | reverse complement strand
GCTCCGCCAAAAGCTTCTTCAGCTTCGCGTTCTCGTCCTCGAGTTGCTTCAGCCGCTTGGCCTCGGAGACATCCATGCCGCCGTACTTCGCCTTCCAATTGTAGAGCGTCGCTTCCGAAACGCCGTGCTTGCGCGCCAGATCGGCGGTCTTCGCGCCGGCCTCGTGCTCCTTCAGCACGCCAATGATCTGCTCTTCCGTAAACCGTGCTCGCTTCATCTATCCGTCCTTCGAAGGGCCGGACTCTAACTCCCCGTGGAGGAAAATCTCAGTGGCAGGTCAGTTAGAACCGATTCACTGGCAACAGATCCGGAAGGATCGATCGATTTCTTGATGCCGTTTGCAATGTAACGCGATTGCATACATTTCGGGTGCTAGTATTTTTCTCGCCCCGTCGAGGAACCCCAAACCGCTTTGTCGGGGCAGAGCTTGGTCCGATGACCCTTTGGACCGAGCTCGTTAAGTCCTGGTGACGCACCCCCAAACCGCTTTGCCAGGGCGGAGCCCGGTCCGGTAGCCATCGGACCGGGCTCAGATCGATGGTTCACGCCACTTGCCTCCCATAGCGTTCTAGAACTCGTGGCGAAAGAATGCGCGCCATGCCAGCGGCCGCGAGATTTAGGACGAATTGTTTGGTCGCCTAGCGTCCGGACTCAGTGCTTGGTTCCCGCAAACCGCACGATGGGATGGCAACTGCCGACTTTGTCAGGCACTTGTTGGCCAGCACGGCTGCTGCGGCAGTTGCCGGGAGACCACGTTCGCCAATGAACATCGATACAGGAGGTTCGCCGGTGATGCGGTGAAGCGTGTTGGCCGACGGCGTAGTTTGACCTCGTCGTTGGCGCCGCGCGTTGATCAACAATTAGCAACACGTTCGCGACACAGAGTGCAGTTCGTTCTGACAAAGCTTTGCAATCTCCTCCGCCAAATCGTTGCCAATTGGGCGCAGACTCCGCCTACCCTGACCACAGGCGATCATGCTGACTTCGTCGCCTCCACTGGTGTATTTTTCTATGGTTTGGTTCTGAGGTGCCGTTTGTTCCGGCGAGCACGTCGGGAAGCGGGGGCTTTTAATTAGTTCCCTCCTCGCCGATATGTTTACTACGACTTAAGCATGAAAATCTTTTAGAACCGCCCAATATCAATGTCTTCGCGCTAGTTACATTGGGCGTGGCGTGATCACACCTGTTTTGCATACGCAACTTGCAATTCAAAGAGGTCATCATGCGCCCAAGTCCCGCGAAAAAACTGCTCTTTTGGGTGTCCATTCGAAGATTCCGTTTGTCTCAAGATGGCTCGGTGGCCATCATTTTCTCGATGATGCTGTTGCCTGTGATGCTGGCCATGGGCGTCGCGATCGATTACAGCCGGTTGGTAGCGAAGCGCACTGCCTTGCAGAGCACCGCCGATTATGTCGTTCTCTCCGTCGCCCAGAAATTGACAACCACAACGACGACCACAATCGCGACATCGATCGCGAACTCGGCTTTGAACTCCGCGCCGGACGCCGCCACCCTCTCGCTCGTCGGCAACGTCACCTTGTCGTCCAACAATGCGCAGGCCTGCCTGACCATTCAAAATACGGTTTCGCTGATCTTCACGCAGATCGTCGGCTTAAATAGCGCGCCGCTCTCCGCAACAGTCTGCGCGATCGCCACGCTCACCGCCGAGATCGCGCTCGTTATGGACAATACTGGCTCGATGAATCAAGTCACGCTTTCTGGCACAACCAAGATGGCCGCAGCCAAGCAGGCGGCAATCAATCTGATCAATCAGGTGAATCCATCCGGGAACCCTGCGAGCGCGTCATTCTCGGTCGTGCCTTTCACGACGTCCGTCAACGTCGGGGCGAGCTTCGCCGGCGCGAGCTGGCTGGACACGTCGGGCCTGTCGTCGATCCATTGGCAGAATTACACGCTCCCCTCCGGAGCGCCGTGGCTCCCGACATCGCGTTTCGACCTGTTCAACAAGATGGGCGCGACCTGGGCCGGCTGCG
>CAIZEE010000437.1 GCA_903931835.1 uncultured Elstera sp. | reverse complement strand
CTTCAGCTGGGTCAGCCGGTCGATCACCGAGGTCAACACATCCCAGGATTTGGACCCCTCGCCAGGGGAGACGCTGATCGATTGATGGCTGAGGCCGCATCGATCGAGCGCCGCCGACAAGGGCGCCAAATACAGCGAGGCTACGGTCTCATCGGATATGACGATGACCCGCTTGCGCGATTTCAGCACCGGCTCGAGATAGGCGCCGGCGTTGCCGATCAGCCCTGATCCGATGACGATGTCATAGGATCGTGTGTCGAGCTCGACCCGGACTAGGCGATCTTCTGTTGCTGCGATCACGCCGGAAACTCTTGCGGTTGCGCACGGTCGGGCCGATCGGCCAAATGCCGCGCGACGGCCCCCACGACTTGTTCTGCCGCGTTATCGGCAGAGCCATCGCCCGTCCTGACCACGATATCGGCCTCGCCATAGGCGGGGTAGCGTTCGGCTACCAGCCGTTCGAGTACGACGCGCGGATCGGCGTCCTTCAAGAGCGGTCGGTTGGTCCGCCTCGATACCCGCCGAACCAGTTCCTCGACATCGACTTTGAGCCAGATGGAAATGCCCTTTTCGCGGACAATCGCGCGAGTGGCGGGGTCGATAAAGGCGCCACCGCCGGTCGACAGTACATGAACCGGGCCGTTCAGCAGCCGCGCGATCACGCGTCGCTCGCCGTCGCGGAACGCCGATTCGCCGTGCCGGGCGAAAATCTCCTCAACACTCAGCGCGGCTGCGCGCTCGATTTCCTGATCGGCATCGACGAAAGGCAGGCCGAGCCGTGCCGCGACGCGCCGTCCGACACTGGTCTTGCCCGCCCCCATCAGGCCAACCAGGACAAGCGATCGGCCGGGCAGGGGGCAAGGCGATGCAATTGGGAATGGATTGTTCATCGTCGCGCCATTCTGGCTGCTTTTCGGGGCCGATCAAGTGGTTAAGCTGGTGCGAAACGGCCACGAAACAGCCATGAAGAGCGACCAAGCTGTTCAGGCCTACTAGGATTACGGTCCGAACAGCGCTAAAAGAAGGGCGTCATGATCCGTATATTGCTTGCCATACTCGCCGTCCTGGTCGTCGTTATTGTCGCCGGCGGGATCTATCTCACGACATTCGATGTCCCGGCTCCGACCAAAGCGGTCGAAAAGACCATTCCAAATGATCGCTTCCAGCACTAAGCAACGCCGCTTGCCCCTGGCCCAGGGTGTCACCCTGCTGGCCGGAATATTTTGGGTGGGTGCAGCGCTGGCGGCACCGATTCCCCTGACACCGCCGCCTGCGACCGAACCGCCAGCGCTGCCCGAGGCGCCGCCGGCGCCAAGCGAACCGCCGGTGCCCCGTCCAAATGGTGTCAAGGTTGAGGCGCTGGCGACGATCGATCCCGACGAGTTTGGTCTGAACGACGATCGCGAGACGAAATTCACCGGTCCGCAATGGACCGGGACCGGCCGAGCGTTGGCTCTGACGCTGTTTGAGCACCTGCCGAGCGCCTTGCCCTCGCCAAGCCTGCGCCTGCTGCAACGCCGCTTGTTGGTAGCGCCAACCAACCTGCCGCTCGCAACCGGTCCGGACAGCCCGTCCTCGCTAGGCATCCGCGCCGCAAAGCTGGCGGCGATGGGTGACGGTGCGGCAGCCCAAGCACTGCTGCAACTCATGCCTGACCGGCTGCGTGGCGAACCGAGTGCGCATGCGTCGCTCGATCAGCTCTGGATCAGCAATCAGACAGAGGCCGCCTGTACAGCGCTCGACAAGCAATTCAGCGCCTATCGAGGCCCCTACTGGCAACAGGCGCGTGTCGCTTGCCAGGCCCTGGCCGGGCAGAAGAGCGAGGCCCAGATCGGCTCCCAGGCCTTGCGCGACGAGGGTGTTGACGATCCGGTCTTCTTCGCGCTGCTGGATACACAAGGTGTTGCGAAGCCGCCGCCGCTGCCGTCGGGCAACTGGACGCCGATCGATCTGGCGCTCGCTACCGTCTTCAATCGCGATGTGCCGGCGACCGCCATGGTCAGTGCCGATGTTCGTATGGCGGCCGTGCTCGCCAATAATACCTCGGCAGCCCCCGCTTTGCGCCTTGCCGCCGCTGAGCGAGCTGCATCCGCCGGCGCCCTCGACGCTGACGGGTTGGCCCAGGCCTATATGGCGATTGAGGGCACCGCCGCCG
>CAIZEE010000436.1 GCA_903931835.1 uncultured Elstera sp. | reverse complement strand
GGTGCCGTTCAGGCGGTAGCGGTCGCCGATCTTGTCGGCGCGCAGTCGCATTGAGACAACATCCGATCCGGACCCGGCCTCCGACATCGCCAGCGCACCGACATGTTCGCCCGAAATCAGCTTGGGCAGATAGCGTCGGCGCTGTTCATCTGAGCCGTTGAGCTTGATCTGGTTGACGCAGAGATTGGAATGAGCGCCGTAGCTCAAGCCCACTGAGGCCGAGGCCCGGCTGATTTCCTCCATCGCCACGGTGTGTTCGAGGTAGCCGAGGCCAGCCCCGCCGAACTCCTCCGGCACCGTGATGCCGAGCACGCCGAGATCGCCGAACTTGCGCCAGAGATCCATCGGGAACTGGTTCTTCTCATCGATCTCGGCGGCGCGCGGCGCGATTTCGGCGGCGGCGAAGCGCTGGACAGTCTCGCGGATCGCGTCGGCGGTCTCGCCCAGATCGAAATTCAGCGCGGGAAAATTGGATCCCAGCATGGTCGGCACTCCCTTAAGTTTACCGTCTGATATCACGGATCACCGCTTGCCAGTCAGCAGTTCGACCATGATCTCGCGCATGATGAATTTCTGAATCTTGCCGGTTGCTGTCATCGGGAACTCGTCGACGAAGACGATATGGCGCGGCACCTTGTAATGCGCGATCTGGTCCTGGCAGAACGCGCGGAGCTCGTCTTCCGATAAGGCGGCACCGGCGCGCAATTTGACCCAGACGCAGACCTCCTCGCCGTATTTGTCGTCCGGGACGCCGAAGGCCTGAACCGTCTCGATGCCGGGATGACGATGCAGGTATTCCTCGATCTCACGCGGAAAGATGTTTTCACCGCCGCGGATCAGCATATCCTTGGCGCGTCCGACGATCTGGCAATAGCCGTCTTCGTCGAGCACGGCCAGATCGCCGGTATGCATCCAGCCCTCACCGTCGACCACCTCGCGGGTTCGCTTGTCGTCGCCCCAATAGCCCTTCATCACAGAATAGCCGCGCACCAGTAATTCGCCAGACACGCCACGCGGCACGATCTCACCGTCGAGATCGACGATTTTTGCCTCAAGATGCGGCTGGATACGGCCGACAGTGCTGACTCGTCGCTCGATCGCATCGTCAACCGAGCTTTGGAAGCTGACCGGGCTGGTCTCGGTCATGCCATAGGCGATGGTGATCTCAGCCATATGCATACGCTCCATCACCGATCGCATGACTTCGATCGGGCATGGCGAGCCCGCCATGATCCCGCCGCGCAGGGTCGAAAGGTCGAAGCGCGCGAACTCGGGATGCGCCATCTCCGCGATGAACATGGTCGGCACGCCGTGAAGCATCGTGCAGCACTCATCCTGCACCGTCTGCAGCACCGCAAGCGGATCGAACCCTTCGGCCGGAAAGACCATCGTCGCGCCCGCCAGCACGCAAGCAAGGCTCGACATCACCATGCCGAAGCAATGGTAGAGCGGCACCGGAACGCAGAGCCGGTCGCCGTGGCGCAGTCCCATCGCCGCCGCGACGAATTGCGCGTTATTGACGATGTTGTGATGGCTGAGCGTGGTCGCCTTGGGCAGGCCGGTGGTGCCGCTGGTGAACTGAAGATTCACGGCGTCGCGACAATCGACTTCGACTGCGATCTCCTCAACGCGACGTCGCTCACTCTCAGTCCCAAGCACCACCAATCGGTCGAAACGCATCATGCCCGGCAGGTCATCCGATCCGAGATGGATGACCCAGCGCAGATCGGGAGTTCGTGCGGCATGAAGCGGCCCCGGCCTCTCCAATTCCGGCAACAGCGTCCGCAACATCGACAGATAATCCGAGCCCTTGAACGCGATGGCGGTCACGAGCGCGCGGCATCCGGACAAGGTCAGCGCGTGTTCCAGCTCGGCCAGACGATAGGCCGGATTGATCGTGACCAGGATGATGCCGACCCTGGCGCTGGCGAATTGCAGCAGGACCCATTCGAACCGGTTTGGCGACCAAATCCCGATCCGGTCGCCGCGATTAAGGCCAAGTGCCAGCAGTCCTGCGGCCAGCGCGTCGACTTGCTCATGCAATTGGGCAAAACTGAACCGCCTCGCCTGATGGCGGGCAACCAGTGCCTCCGCATCCGGCCAAGCCGCGGCCGCACGGGCAAGGCAGGCGCCCACTGTCAGCGTCAGCAGCGGTGGCGTGTCGGCGCCGCGGACATGGGAGGCAATAGGATTGTGGTCGGTCATGTCATCGATCTTGCGTCGAAGCTCATTGGCTTTTCTTCGCGTCACAATGTCAGCGATTGCCCGACGCGTCGATCCCGCGTGTTGCTGGCACATGCCGAGGCAGCCCGCATCAATCAGGCGCGCTTGATGAAATCGACAAAGGCGCGCAGCGGTTCCGGCACGTAGCGACGACCGGTATAGCACAGGAACGGCCCGGAAAAGCGCTGCCACCAGGGCTGCAGAATCGGCTCCAATACGCCGCTGTCAAAATACGGACGCAGCCAATCCTCAAACAGATGGACGATGCCGGTACCGGCGACCGCCGCCTGGACGGCCAGATCGGTAGCCCCGCCAACCCGCACAGTGAGCGGCCCCGTCGGATCGACCTTCACCACCTCGCCGTCGCGCTCGAACTCCCACCCATTGACGGCTCCAGTGGAAAACCGGCTGAGCAGGCAGGCATGATCGAGCAGATCGCGCGGGTGATCCGGCCGGCCGCGCTGGTCTAGATAGGCCGGCGATGCCGCCGTGGCGAAACGCTGGATGCGCGGGCCGATCGGAATGGCGATCATGTCCTGTTCAAGCCGCTCCTCATAGCGGATCACGGCGTCGCAGCCGGTCGCCACCATGTCGACCAGCCCGTCTTCGGCAATCACTTCAAGCCGGATATCGGGATAGGCTGAGAGGAATTCCGGCACGATCGACGGCAGGACCAGACGCGCCGCACTGACCGACACGTTGATCCTGAGCGTGCCGGCCGGCTGACCGCGAAAGCTACCTGCCATGTCGAGCGCCGCCTCGACCTCCCCTAACGCCGGAGCCAGCCGATCAAGCAGACGCTGACCAGCCTCGGTCGGCGCCACGCTGCGCGTCGTGCGGTTGAGCAGCCGGACGCCAAGCTGGTCTTCTAGCCGGCGCACGGCTTCGCTGAAGCTGGAGGCGCTGCCGCCGCTGGCCCGCGCCGCATCACGAAAGCCACCCGATCGTGCCACCGCGACAAACGCGGTAAGGTCGCCAAGATTAGCCGTCATTGTTCGTATTTCCGAACAGCCTGTGCCAATTACACAGTATTATCGCGCAGGCTGAGCCCGTCTATATACGATCTCGCATTAGAGGAGACAGGCCATGATCGACATCAGCAAAGCCGGAACCTTCAAGCTTGGCGGCCATTCAGTACAACGTATCGGCTATGGCGCCATGCAGCTGGCCGGTCCAGGCGTATTCGGACCGCCCAAAGATCGGGACGGCGCGATTGCGGTGCTGCGCGAGGCCGTGGCGAATGGGGTCAACCATATCGACACGAGCGATTTCTACGGTCCCCATGTCACCAACCAGATCATCCGCGAGGCACTACACCCTTATCCAAGCGATCTGGTCATCGTTACCAAGATCGGCGCGAGGCGTGGTGCTGATGCGTCATGGAATCCAGCCTTCTCCGCCGACGAGTTGACAACCGCCGTTCATGACAATCTCCGCAATCTCGGACTGGAGACGCTCGACATCGTCAATCTGCGCAGCATGTTCGGCATTCACGGGCCTGCCGAGGGATCGCTGGAAGCCCCCCTCACCGCCCTGGCGGAACTGCAGCGTCAGGGTCTGGTCCGCCATATCGGCCTCAGCAACGTAACGCCTGCTCAGATCGCGGAAGGCCACACGATCTGCGAGATCGTCTGCGTGCAGAACCTCTACAACATCGCCCATCGCGACGATGACGCGCTGATTGACGATCTCGCCCGTGACGGCATCGCCTATGTGCCGTTCTTCCCGCTCGGCGGTTTCACACCGCTGCAATCGGCTGAGTTATCCGGCGTGGCCCAAGAGCTGCACGCCACGCCCATGCAAGTAGCTCTCGCCTGGCTGCTGCAACGCGCACCCAACATGCTGCTGATCCCCGGTACGTCATCGGTCAGACATCTCCGCGAAAACCTGGACGCAGCCAATCTGACGCTGCCGGCCGAGGCCTTGCGCGCGCTGAACCACATCGCAAACAGTCATGCGCCACACTGACGCGCGATGCATTGCTCCTGACAATGGTTACGGTGAGTCCCTGCGGCGGCGTGCCTCAGATTAGCCACATGATCAATAGACTCTGGGTCGCGCTGCTGAGCCAAAAATCAAAATCATGAGGAAACAGATGATCCTTGATATTTCCCGCCGAACCGCCCTTGCCGGTCTGTTCTGCCTCTTCGTGTTTTATGCCGGAGCATCCGCCCATGCCGCCGATCTTGGCGCCAGCGTGGTTGCGGCACCAGATCGATCCGACGATGACCGCAAGGCGGACGAGCGGCGACAGCCGGCCAAGCTGCTCGACTTCACCGGGGTCAAGCCGGGCATGAAGGTTCTCGATCTGATGGCGGGCGGCGGCTATACGACGGAGCTTCTGGCCCGCGCCGTCGGCCCGAAGGGCAAGGTCTATGCGCAAAGCGCGCCAGATGCGTCGGAAAAGCCAAAGGCGACGCTTACCGAGCGGATGAAAAAGCCGGTCATGGCCAATGTGACGATCGCAGCGACGCCGGTCGAGGCGGCCGTTCCCAATGGCGTGCATGATCTCGACATCATCACCTTCATCCTGAATTACCACGACACGACCTTCCTGCCGATCGACCGCGCCAAGATGAACAAGGCGCTGTTCGATGGGCTGAAGCGTGGCGGGGTGCTGGTCATCGTCGATCACGCGGCCAGGGCTGGCGACGGGGCCACCGTCGGCCAGACGCTTCACCGGATTGAAGAAAGCACCCTCATCTCAGAAGTTGAGGCCGCCGGTTTCAAGAAAGTGGCGGAGGCTGATTTCCTGCGCCAGCCGAACGATTCGCATGACCTGCCTTTCTTCAAAATGGATGGCGCGCCGTCGGACCAGTTCGTCGTAAAGTTCCAAAAGCCTTGAAGCCTTGCTGCTCATATAGTTAGGGTCTGATTCACGGTTCAAATTGAACCGATCAGACCCTAGGAGAACCCGGTCCATGCTGCTGCATCTCTCAACCTGGAGCGAGATCACCGACTATCTGAAGCGATCGAAATTGGTCGTCGTCCCGATCGGCTCGAACGAACAGCATGGGCCGACCGGCCTGCTTGGGACGGATTGGCTCTGCCCCGAAATCATCGCCCATGAGATGCATAAGGGCGGTTCAGAGGTGCTGGTCGGCCCCACCTTTAATATCGGCATGGCGCAGCATCATCTGGGATTTCCCGGCACGATCAGCCTGCGCCCGTCGACCTTCATCGCCGCGATTGGCGATTGGGTTCGCTCGCTGGCCGCGCACGGGTTCGAGCGGATCTATTTCCTCAACGGCCATGGCGGCAATATCGCGAGCATCGAAGCCGCTTTCTCTGAACTCTATGCAGAGGCGAGTTTTGCCAAGCGTCCGGCGGGATTCAGCCTCAAACTCGCCAATTGGTGGGACCTGCCCGGGATCAAGGAACTGGTCAACGAGATGTTCCCGACCGGTCATGGCAGCCACGCCACGCCGTCCGAAATTGCGGTAACGCAATGGGCCTATCCCGACCATATCAAGCGCGCCGGCTATTCCCCGGAAATCGCCGGAACCGGTCCCATCCGTGAAGCAGCCGATTTCCGCGCCCGCTTCCCCGATGGCCGCATGGGCTCCCACCCTGCGCTTGCCACCCCGCAATTGGGCGGTGAGATCGTGCGCGTCGCGGTCGCGGGTTTGATCAACGAGGTCGCGGCATTCGAACGGGAAAAGAACCCTCTTGCCTAAATTCGGTGGGCCCCTGATCCCATCGAGACGTCGCCTGCTCGGCGGCGTCTTTCTGGCACCCATAGCTGCAGCCCTGCCGCTGTCCGGCGCCGGCGCCGTGACGCCCGAGCTGAAGTCGCTCACAACCGACGCCAAGCCAATCACGGCTGAGGAGCGACAGTCGCGCGTCGCGAAGGCGCAGGCGGTGATGGCCGAGCGCAAGATCGGCGCCCTGCTGCTCGAGTCCGGCTCGACCTTGGAATATTTCACCGGCATCCATTGGTGGCGGTCAGAGCGGACGACTGCGGCGGTGATACCGGCTAAGGGCGAGTTGATCGTTGTAACGCCCGCCTTCGAGGAACCGTCGGTACGCGAGACCCTGGCCATTAGCGGCGAGGTCCGACCGTGGAACGAGCATGAAAGCCCGTTCGAGCGGCTTGTCCAGGCCTTACGCGATCGCGGCGTCACATCTGGCAAACTGGCGGTCGAGGCGACCACGCGGTTCTTCATCATGGACGGCGTGCGCCAGGTCTCAAATGCCTATGAGATCGTCTCAGGCGATCCCGTCGTGCGCGCCTGCAGGCTGATCAAATCACCGGCGGAGCTGGCCTTGATGCAGGCCGCCAATAACGTGACGATCGCGGCCCTTGCCTATGTCCATGACAAGGTGACGGCAGGCATGGACCAACGCGATCTGGCCCGTCTGATGGGCGAGGCGACCAGGGCGCTCGGCGGGTCAGCCGATGATTTCTCGCTGGTGCTGCTGAACGAGGCCAGCGCCTATCCGCACGGCTCGATCCAGCATCAGACGGTGCGCGACGGCGGCGTCATCCTGATGGATTGCGGCTGCTCGGTACAAGGCTACCAATCCGACATCTCGCGAAGCTGGATATTCGGCGAGCCGTCGCCGCGCCAGCGCAAAGTCTGGGCGACCGTCAAGCGCGGTCAGGAAATAGCGCTGGAAACCGCGCGCATCGGCACGCCGGTTGGCAAGATCGATGACGCGGTGCGCAGTTATTACGAACGCGAAGGCTGGGGGCCGGGCTATAAACTGCCTGGACTGTCGCATCGGACCGGCCACGGAATCGGCTTGGACGGACACGAATCGCCCTATCTGGTGCATAACGACGAAACGCCGCTCGCACCCGGCATGTGCTTTTCGGACGAGCCCGGCATCTATATTCCGGGCGAGTTTGGCATCCGGCTGGAGGATTGCTGGCACATGACGGAAAGCGGCCCGAAATTGTTCACGCCGCTCGCCAAGTCGATCGACGACCCGATCTGAGCGGTCGAGGCCAGAGGGACGCGACCGGCGCGTTAGCTGACCGGATCGCGGCGCAGCGGCATGCTCATGCAGTGGACGCAACCGCCACCGAGCGCGAAGTGGTCGAGTTCGGGATCGATCACCGTGACGCCATGGGCTCTGATCGCTTCGTTGACGCGCCGGCTGTGACGGGGCGAAATCACCCGGTCTTGGCCGAGCGCCAGCACGTTGCAACTCATCTCCATCACCTCGCGATAGGTCGCAGGCACCACCGCAATGCCGTGGCCGGCCAGCCACCCAGCGAAATCGTCGCCCAGCACCTCCACGCACGCGATCGCCAGACGATCGGTGATCATGCAGAACAGCACATCCAGATGGAGGAAATGCTCGGCAAACGGCTCCAGCCGCACCTCCCATCCATGATCGCGAAACCATGCCGCAAATTGTTCCGCACCGTCTTCTGCGGTGCGGATGCCCGACCAGCCGATGGCCGCCAGGCCCGGTCGGATCAAATGAATATCGCCGCCCTCGATGGCGCCCGAGCTTGCTACGCGCCAATAGCCCCCGTGCTTGCCATAGAAATTCAGGACGCCGGCGACTTCGCCACGGCGCTGCGGCATGGCAAGCTGTGTGATGAGCGGTCCCCAGGGCGTCGTCTGGCTGCTGTCGCGGGTATAGACCTGATAGGCAAGCTGAGGTTCGGGTTCAAGGTAGTGGCAGGTAACACCCGCCCCTTCCAGCGCATCGACGAACTCGCGGAACTGGCGATGGGCGAGTTGGCTGTCGAACACCGCGTCCGATTGCAGGGTCTGGTGCGCCACCGCGTTGGTCGGGATCCAGTGGTAGTGATCAGGCGGACACAGCAGAACGTCGCGCAGGGTTCCGGTTTCCGAATCGACGGACCAGGTCATCATTCCTCCATCTTCACCAGCAGCGTCCCAAACCCGATAATTGGGGGGACGATAAAGCACCAGACCCCAGCGCCTGCGAAAATCAGGCCGGCGGCGGCACAGCCAAGCGCGAAAGCGCCGACGCTCAGCGCCATCTTCCTGAGCCGCGCCGTCGCCACCACCCGGCTCTCCGGGTCCAGGCCTCGCATCAGATCGGCAATATCGAGCATCATCTGCGTCGTCGTCCCGGTCATCAGCGTGCTCGGCGGCGCGCTCGCGAAGTGAACCCGATGCACCGCGTTCTGAATCGCCATCGCGGCGACGAGGGTTAGCCCGGTTAGGATTGCCGACCCGGTATCCCCATTGGCAAAGGGACCAAGCGCGATCGCCAGTATCGCGCCGATAGCCAGAAGCAAGACCTGCAATGCCATTAAGCTGCGCAGGACCGGCAGGCGGAGTCGAGGCAATGCGCCGCCCGCGAGCCGGGCCAGGATGACCACGACACAGAAGGTCGGCAAAGCCAGCAGCTTCGCCGTGGCACCGGAGGTTCCGAAAACCAGTGAGGCGCCCAGCGTTACGAAGTTTCCGGTGACATGAGCGGTAAACAGGCCCTGCAATGCCAGAAAACCGGCCGTATCGACATAGCCGGCGTTCAAGCTCAACAATACGGGCAGGTTTACCTTCATCGCCAAGTCTCAAAAAACCGCCGAGTCACCGACCGAATTTCGGCTCTCCCCCGATCAGGAGGCGATCGCCAGTTCGGCCGACAAATAGGTTTGGCCGGCAGCGGGCACCAATGCATGGTGCGTAAGCTTGCCACGAAACACGTTCAAGCCGTTGCGCAGATGGGGATCGTCCTGCAAGGCCGCGCGCCAGCCCTTATTCGCCAGCGCCACGGTGAACGGCAAGGTCGCGTTATTGAGCGCAAAGGTCGAGGTGCGCGCGACCGCACCCGGCATGTTCGCCACGCAATAATGGATGACGCCGTCGACCAGATAGGTCGGGTCGGCATGGGTGGTCGCCCGACTGGTCTCAAAACAGCCGCCCTGATCGATCGCGACATCGACCAGTACCGCACCTTTTTTCATGCGGCTGACCAGTTCGCGGCTGACGAGTTTTGGCGCCTCCGCCCCCGGCACCAGGACGGCGCCGATCACCAGATCAGCCTTCAGCACCGCGCGTTCGATACTGTCGAGATCGGCATAAAGCGTATTCATCCGCCGCCCGAACTGCTGGTCGAGCTGCCGCAACCGATCGATCGAGCGGTCTAACACGGTCACGTTCGCCTCCAGCCCGATCGCCATGCGGGCGGCATTCACACCGACAACGCCGCCGCCCAGGATCACGACATCCGCCGCCTCGGTGCCGGGCACGCCGCCGAGCAGGATACCGAGGCCGCCATGGCTCTTCTCCAGGCTATAAGCGCCAGCCTGCACTGCCATGCGGCCCGCAACCTCCGACATCGGCGCCAGCAATGGCAACGACCCGCCGGGTCCCGTCACGGTTTCATAGGCGATCGCGATGGCGCCTGATTCCAGCAGCAGGCGCGTCTGCTCGGGATCGGGAGCGAGATGGAGATAGGTGAACAGAATCTGATCGGGGCGCAGCATCTTGCACTCGACCGGTTGCGGTTCCTTGACCTTCACGATCATCTCCGCCGTCGCAAAGATTTCGGCGGCGGTGTCGACAACACGAGCTCCTGCGGCCAGGTAGTTTTGGTCCGTGAGACCGATTGCGGTGCCGAGGTCGCGCTGGACCACTACCTGGTGGCCGGCCGCCGTCAACTGGCGCACCGCAGCCGGGGTGAGCCCGGCGCGATATTCGTGGTTCTTAATTTCTTTGGGGGTGCCGATCAGCATGATGAGTTCTCTGCCATGATGTCTTCTGTTGCGCGTGGTCTAGCACAGAGACGTCGTCGTCGGCAGCCTTTAAGGAGCTCAAAAGTCTTTTCGCGCGATCAGCCCGGCCTCACGCGAAGGAGCATGATTTGAAGCTCTTTGCATCGCAATGTGGATACACTATGGGCTCTTGGAAGATTGGTTCATGCCGTAAGGGCTAGGCTCGCGTCGCCTTGGGTCTCATTCTGCGCCGCGATCAGCTTGCGCAGCGTGCGGCGGGCATGGAGGGCGGCGCGATCACCCTTGTTGATCACCGTATCCATCGCAAGAATGTCCCACGCCTCACCCATATTGCCCTGCACCGCCTCGATCATCCGCTTGTCCTGATCAAAGGCGTAGGCTTCCGCCCGCATCCAGAAGGCGATGGTCGATTGATCGCCCGGACTGGCCTTGAGCGCAGTCCCATAGAAATAATGCGTGCTGGTCGCGGTCTCCGGCGTCACGCAGTCCATATTCATGATGCCGGTGCCGGCAGAACGGTCAGTCCCGGCCGGCGTGATGCCGACATCGAGCATCATGTTCGAGGCCGGTTCCCAATACATGTCCATCCAGAAATCGACATTACCGCTCATCCATGGCGCATTCACGATGCCCTGCCAGGCGGGCACGGGCGGCGCATCCGGGCTGAACCAGCGCTCAACCACACCAGTATCAGTGATATCGGTTCGCGAAATCATGCCCGCCGCCCGGTCGGGACTGCCCAGCACATCCCCGTGGACAAAATTGATATGGGTCAGGTCCAGCAGGTTATCGACCAACAGCAGGTAATTCGCCGACACGTGCAGATAGGCCGTCTCAGCGGACCAGCCCGGGGCATCGTAATAGGTGTAAGCGGGGATGCGGCTAGGATCGGCTTGTGACGCCTCCCCCATCCAAATCCACAGCACCCCGTGCCGTTCAACCAGCGGGTAGGCACGCACTTGCGCGCGTGGCGAAATGCGCTCGCCCGGCTGCGTCGGGTTCGCCACACAGACGCCGTGCCGGTCGAACGACATGCCGTGATAGCCGCAGGAAATACCATTCTCGCCCACCTTACCGGCGGAAAGCGGGGCATAGCGATGCGGGCAGCGATCTTCCAGCGCCACAGCCTCGCCATCCAATGTTCTGAACAGAACGACCCGGTCGCCGAGCAGCTGTCGGGCAAGGGGTAAGAAGCGGGTGACCTCATGGGCGAGCGCCGCAACATACCAGCACGTCCGCAAGAACATGATCCACTCCCTCGATAAGTGGATACACTTTAGCGGCGGACCCTAGTGTGTCAATACGTCCCAATGTCAGACGCGCTGACCTCAAGCCACCTGCGCCGCTACGTCATTGGTCCCTCGCCTGACCTGGACCAGATTGTCGGAAAAGGTTGGCGAATGCCCCATGTCGCCGAATTCAGCCGAGCTGATGCAGTTGACCGTGCCGTTATTGAGCTGACGCCAATAACCGAGCGTTGCCACGACGATCCCTGGCCCGACATCCGTCGAGATTCTGGCGACGCTCTCGAACGCGCCGCGATCATTGAACACGGTGACGCGATCGGCGTTCATGATGCCGCGTTCGTCGGCGTCCCGGGCGTTGATCAGCACGAACTGCTCGCCCTGGCCTTTGATCTTGTCGTCCATATTGGCGTAGCAGGAATTCAAGAACCCGTGGCTCTTCGGCGAGATGATGTTGAGCGGGAAACGCTGCGCGCGCTCGGGATCGCTTTCAGGGCTTTCGCGTGACGCGACATAGTCGGGCAGTTCATCCAGCGCCTCGCCCGGCTGGAAACCCTCATACATCTGGCGGAACGGCCCGGCCACGAAGTTGGTGGCGCCCTCCACCCGGAAATGGCACTTGCCAGAGGGCGTCGGGAAATTGCCCTCCCTATGCCTAGCGCGCGTGTCGGCTGAGCCGACCTTCAATTTAAAGAAACCGTGCTCGCGCAAATAGGCGAGATCCGCACCCTCGCAAGCCGGCGACGACCAGTCGACGTAATGTTCCAGGCACTCGCTATCCGACCACTGGAAGTTCTCTTCCGTGTAGCCCATCAGCTTGGCTAAGCGGCGGAATATCTCGTTATTGGGCAGGGCCTCGCCCGGCGGCTCGACACATTTGGCGTTGTAGGTCAGATAGAGATGACCCCAGGACAGGATCATATCCTCCATCTCCGCCCCCATGGCGGCGGGCAGCACGATATCGGCATAGGCGGCGGTATCGGTCAGGAAATGATCAGCCACGACCAGGAACAGATCGTCGCGCAACAGCCCCTTGATGATCTTGTCGGTCTCCGGCGCCTGGGTGATCGGGTTGGTGTTCCAGACCATCATCGACTGCAGCTTCGTCTTGAGGTCAAGTTCGCCGGTCAGCGCCCGGCCAAGCTGGAGAATGTTGACGACCGGCGTGCCTTCCGGGATCAAATCGGGCCGGCAGATCACATCGAACTTATAGGGGTGCTCCCAGACCGGGAACTGCGTCACTCCACCGCCGACATGCCGCCAGGCGCCGGTCAGTGCTGGCAGGCAAGAAATCGCGCGGATCGCCTGTGAGCCGCCGTAATTGCGTTCCAGTGCGACCCCCATGCGGATCGCGCTCGCCCCCGCCTTCGCGTATTCGCGGGCAAAGCGACGGATATCATCGGCCGCTATGCCGGTGATCTGTTCCGCCCATTCAGGCGTGCGCGTCCGGGCCCGCTCAGCAAGCTCGGCGTAACCCACGGTGTAGCGGTCGACATAATCCTGATCGACCAGACCTTCGGCGATGATCACATTCATCATCGCCATCGCGAGTGCGCCGTCCGTGCCCGGCTTGGGCGCTATATGCCAATCGGCCTCCTTGGCAGTGCGTGAGGTGTAGGGATCGATCACGACCACCTTGGCGCCCTTTCGCTGGGCCTCTTTGACGATGTGCCAGTGATGCAAATTGGTGCTGACCGAGTTGCAGCCCCAGATCACGATGTAATTGGAATAGAGATAGCTTTCCGGATCGACGCCGGCGGTCGGGCCGACCGTCAGCAGCCAAGCGGTACACGAGCCCTCGCCACAGAAGGTGCGCTCGCAAACCGTAGCCCCCATGCGGTTGAAAAACGCATCGCCGCCGTTAAGCCCATGCACCAGGCCCTGATGGCCAAGATAGGAGTTGGGCATGATGGCGTGAGGACCCGCATCGGCGATGATCGCCTTCCAGCGATCGGTGATCTCGCTCAGCGCTTCATCCCAGCTGATCCGCTTGAACTGCTTGGAGCCCTTCGGCCCGATGCGCTTTAGCGGATAGAGCAGCCGATCGGGATGATGATGGCGCTTCTCGTAGTCGTTCAGCTTCACACACAGGCTGCCGCGCGTCATCGGATGATCGGGATTGCCACGGACGCCGACCAGCTTGTCGTCCTCGATCTCGAAAATCATCGAGCAGGTATCCGGACAATCATGGGGACAGCCGCCAAAAGCCGTGCGCTTGGTCGAAGCCTGCGTGCCGGACATGCGATCCTCCCCTGTTTGCCGTTTTTCTTTGACGGTACCGTCGGCATCAGGAGACTGCAACGGGATACTCTACCATCCGGTATAATAGTGCGGCGCACCATCGGATGGGACTGGACGGCTGGATATCAGTGCAATTATGATCTCACCGCTATATCCACAGAAATATAAAGATCAACTGAATGCTTGAATTTAGACGCCCCGCCCTGGACCAGATTTTCCAGGCCCTGTCGGACCCGACCCGGCGTAGCATGATCGGCTATTTGGCGATGGGTGATCGCACGGTGAGCGAACTCGCGGCACCGTTCGACGTTACGCTGGCCGCAGCGTCCAAGCATATCAAAGTGCTGGAGAAAGCCGGCTTGATTCGGCGCGAAGTGCGGGGGCGGGTTCATACGTGCTCACTCGAGACGGCCCCGCTCGCGGCAGCGCGGAACTGGGTGAGCTTCTACCAGCCGTTCTGGACGGACGCCCTTTAGGCCAGTTCAGCGATCGGCCCGGCCTTGCCGTAATGTTCGACATAGTGTCTGGCCCCAGCATCGTCGTGAAACACCGCGTGATGGGCGTGGCGATAGGCCAGTTGCGCCTCCTTGGCGGCTTCCTCGTAGTGCTTCTCGCGAAAAAGGACGGCAGCCTTACCTTGGTGAATCGCGGCTGCGGCGTGATGTTCGGCAGCAGCCATGTGGTGGTCGGCGCCATCAAGCCCCTTTTGCAGGATCGCCGGCGCATCCAATAGGGGCGCCACCAGAGGCGTTGCGACTGGCATGCCCGCGCGGGAACTCTCGATCGTATGCTTGCCGTGAGGCTTGGCAGCCTCATGCCCAAAATCCATCGCGCGTAGCGCATGCCCATGCGCAAGGAGTGCCTGGTGGGCCGCATGGGCGAAGTCCTTGCCTGAACAATAATGCCGGGATGCTTCCTGATGGTAATGCGCCGCGCGTTGATGATGGGCGGAGGCCGAGGCATAGTTTTGTGCACTCATGATGGCTCCGGATTTTGGTGTCGTTCGCAGACGGGGGTGGCGGCTCCCCGTCCTGGTTTGCTTGGCTGATTAGATTGCGCTGTGTTCGGGTTTGTAGTCCGCAAGCTGACGCATATGCACCCGACCTCGGCTGAACCGGGATTTCATCGTGCCTTCCCTCACCCCTGCGCGCTGGGCCGCTTCCCGGTAACTAAGATCGAACAGGCTGAGGAATACGATCGCCTGACGTTCACTTGCCGGCAAGGCCTTCACCAGCTTCAGACTTTCCTTCAAGGCGACGTGATCAAGCTGGGTCGGCTGGGTTGCGAGCGGCGCGGTCGATAGCGTTCGCTGGGAATGCGCACGGCCGAGCTTGGCGTGACGCCCCTGCGAGAACGCCGTGTTGCGCAGAATCGTGAACAGCCAGGCACGCAGATTGGTGTTGGGCTGATAGAGATCCGATTTCGTCAGGGCGCGGGTCACGCAATCCTGGACCAGATCATCAGCCTGATCGGCCGATCGCGTCAGCGACAGTGCATAGCGCCGTAGATGCGGCATGTGTTCGACAATGCTCTGTCCAATATCCTGTCCGGCAGTGCTGGGCATGATGATGCTCCGTGGTGAGTGGGCTGCCTTGGCCAGCAGCGGGCATTCAGCGGTCGCATCGACGCCATTGCCGGATGCGGGTATCGGAAGCGGGATTTGGCGGATGGTTGAGTCGGTGTTTTCCATAAACCGAACCTAAATGAGCCCTGCGGTTATTCGTAGGTTCGGAAAATACTCATGGCTATTTGCCTAGTATTCCGTCGACCCATGCGGTTGTTAGTGCTAAGTTAACGATTAATCTTTCCGTCGAGAGATTGCGTGCTTGGAATTAGTGCCATGATGGCAAGACCTCGCCCGCCCCAGACATCATCCTTCCATCCATCCGCGCAACCCGGCACTATTACTGCGCGTGGCCCACCGAAGTTTACGATTGTCGGCATCGGCGCCTCGGCCGGGGGCCTGGATGCTTGTCGCCGACTGATTGAAGCAGTCCCACCCGGCACCGGCATGGCTTTTATCCTGATCCAGCACCTCGACCCCAGCCATGAAAGCATGATGGTCGATCTGCTGGCCGGGCACACGAAGATGATCGTCATCGAGGCCACGGACGGCATGACGATCGAGCCCGATCACTTCTATGTCATTCCGCCCGGCACCTATCTGTCGATCCAGAACGGCGCCTTGCACCTGTCGCAGCCAAGTGCGCGTCATGGCGCTCGCATGCCCTTCGATTTCCTGTTGAATTCGATGGCCGAAGCTTTCGGTCCGCGCGCTGCCTGCGTCGTTCTCTCGGGCACCGGATCCGATGGCACGATCGGTCTTCGCGCCGTCAAGGATGCTGGCGGTCTGATCATTGCGCAGGATCCGGAAGAAGCGGCTTACGGCGGGATGCCGCAAAACGCCATCCTCACGGGTGCGGTCGACCATGTGCTTGGCGTCGCGAAGATTCCAGCCGCCCTCGTCGCCCATAATCTGAGAGCGCCAGCACGGCGCGGCGTGGCAAGCACGGCTTCGGCCGAGGCGATCGGATCGCTGCACCGGATCGTCGATCTGCTGCGCCAGGTCACCACGCATGATTTCACGCTTTACAAGGAAGGCACACTCAGGCGGCGAATCGAACGGCGGATGGCGCTGCTCGCTCTCGAACCTGAAAATTGGGCCGGCTATCTCGACATTCTGAAAGGCGATCCGCCGGAAGCAGAGCTGCTAGCCAAGGACTTGCTGATCAACGTAACCAGTTTCTTCCGCGATCCCGATGTATTCGCGCGGCTTGGCGACACCATCATTGCTGAACTGATTGAGAACAATCCCGGCGACCAGCCGTTACGCATCTGGGTCGCCGGATGCAGCACCGGCGAAGAGGCCTACTCGCTGTTGATCTTGTTCACCGAAGCGATTACCGCCGCAAGGCGTGTTATGAAGCTCCAGGTTTTCGCCTCCGACGTTGATGCCGATGCGGTGCTGATCGCGCGTGAGGGACTCTACCCCGAAACGATCGCAGCGGAAGTCTCGGCCGAGCGGCTGGCTCAGTTCTTTCTGAAGGAGGGTCGATTCTACCGCATCAAGCCCGAATGGCGCGAGCGCGTCGTCTTTACGGTGCAGGATTTGCTGGGCGATCCGCCGTTTTCCCGGCTGGATTTCGTCTCGTGCCGCAACTTGCTGATCTATCTAAGGCCGGAAGCGCAGGCCAAGGTGATTGCCCTGCTGCATTTCGCGCTGCGCGAGGGCGGCTATCTGATGCTCGGTAGCTCGGAAACGATCGCCGGCGACGATCGCCGGTTTGAGGTGATCTCCAAGTCCGAACGTGTCTTTCGACGCTTGAGCACTGGCAGCCGAGCCGATTTCGACTATAGTCCACGCTCCGGCACTACGAGAGGCGTGCACGTACCGATGCGCCCGGCAACCGATCTGCCCCAAACGCGCCAGGATGCGTTGGCGGAGCTATGCCGGCAGCTGGTGATGGAATACTACGCGCCAGCGGCGGTCGTGATCAACGGCCGGCAGGAATGCCTATATTTTTTCGGGCCGACCGACCGCTACCTGCGCGTAGCACCCGGCCTGCCAACCCACGATCTGCTGGCGATGGTGCGCGATAGTTTGCGTACCCGGTTGCGAGCGGCGATCCAGCAGGTGATTCACGACGGCAAACCGGTCGTGGTCGGCGGCGGCAGAAACGACCAAGACGACGGAACGCATGGCTTCAGCGTCGCGGTCCGTCCGATCCCAAACGATGACGGAAAGCTGCTACTCGTCTGTTTCATCGACGATGTAATGCCCATCCGCAAACAAACCCGATCATCGGGCGACGATCAGGCCCCTGAATGGGTCGAGCTCGAAGGCGAGCTCGAAACTACCAAAGGGGAACTTCGCGCCGCCATCCGCAATCTAGAGGTTTCCGGCGAGGACCAGAAGACGATCAACGAGGAAGCGCTCTCGGCGAATGAGGAGCTGCAATCGACCAATGAAGAACTGCTCGCTTCGAAGGAAGAACTGCAATCGCTCAATGAGGAACTGACCGCGCTGAACAGCCAATTACAGGAAACGCTTCGCCGGCAGCGCACGCTGTCCAACGATCTGCAAAACGTCCTGTACAGCACCGATGTCGCAACGATCTTCCTCGATCTCGATCTCAATATCCGCTTTTTTACACCGGCCAGTCGGTTGCTGTTCAATGTGATTCCAGGCGATGTCGGGCGGCCGCTAGCCGATCTCCGCTCGCTGGCGGTCGATGCGGCACTGATCGCGGATGCACGCACCGTTCTGCAGACCCTCCAGCCGCTCGAATGCGAAATCAGGGCCGGCAGCGGCGCCTGGTATATGCGCCGCATCCTGCCCTACCGCACGCAGGACGATGGTGTCGAGGGCGTCGTCATCACCTTCGTCGACGTGACCGAGCGCAAGCAGACGGCCGATGCGCTGAATGCGGCAAAGGCCGAGGCCGACAAGGCGAACGCCGCAAAGTCGCATTTTCTGGCAGCCGCCAGCCACGATCTGCGTCAGCCCCTGCAAACCATGGTGCTGCTGCAAGGGTTGCTCGGCGTAACGGTCGAGGGCGATCGCGCGAAGAAGCTGGTGGCACGGCTCGATGAAACGCTGGGCGCGGTATCGGGCATGCTGAATACGCTGCTCGATATCAACCAGATCGAAACCGGCACTGTCGCTGCCGAAATCACGACCTTCCCGATGAATGATCTGCTAACGGTCCTGCGCGATCAGTTCACCTATCACGCGCAGGCGCAGGGCCTGACACTGACCGTGATCGCCTGCAGCCTTTGGGTCGAAAGCGATCCCAGATTGCTGGAACAGATGATCCGCAACCTGGTGTCGAATGCGCTGAAATATACCAAGCATGGCAGCGTCCTGCTCGGTTGCCGGCGTCGCGGGGACAGCGTGAGCATTGAGGTTTGGGACACCGGAATCGGCATCGCAGAAACCGAGTTGCAGGCTATTTTTCAGGAGTACCGGCAGCTCGACAATCCCGCGCGCGAGCGCAGCCACGGGCTCGGGCTCGGGCTGTCTATCGTCCAGCGCCTGGGCGCGCTGCTCGGCCACGAAGTGCACGTTACCTCGCAGCCCGGCAAGGGATCCGTGTTCTCGATCGACGTGCCACTGGCGACGAGCAACGCGGCGCCGATCATCGGGACGGTCGCGAAGTTGCCCGTTCCACAACTGGCCGGCCCCCTCGATTCGATCCTGGTCGTCGAGGACGATCCCGACGTGCTTGAGCTGCTCGCCACCGTGCTGCAGTTCGAGGGTTATGAGATGATCATGGCGTCCGATGGTGTCGCCGCACTTGAACTGGTCGCCGATGGCGTCACCCGACCAGGTTTGATCCTGACCGATTACAACCTGCCCAACGGCATGACCGGCCTGCAGGTTGTGGCGGAGATCCGGGACATGCTCAAGACGGCGATCCCGGCGATCGTGCTGACGGGGGATATCTCGACATCGACCTTTCGTGAAGTGGCGCTGCAGGGCTGCGCACAACTGAACAAGCCGATCCGGCTAGACGATCTGCGCGAGACCGTGGAGCGCCTGTTCATTCACACACCGTCCCAGGCGGCGTCTCTTAAGCCCCCCGAAAGCCGGACAGGCGGCGCGATTATCTTCATCGTTGACGATAATCTTCATGTCCGCGAGGGGCTCCGCAGCGTGCTTGAGCACGACGGCAGAACCGTCGAGGATTTCGGCTCCTGCGAGGAATTCCTCGATGTCTATAAGCCGGGGCATGAGGCCTGCCTGCTGGTCGACGCCTATCTGCCCGGCATGAGCGGGCTCGATCTCTTGTACCGTCTGCATGCGGTTGATCCGCATTTGCCAGCGATCATGATTACCGGCCATGGCGACGTGAGCATGGCAGTGGGGGCGATGAAAGCGGGCGCCCGCGATTTCATCGAGAAGCCGATCAGTCGGCACGACTTGCTGACCTCTATCGAACGGGCATTGGAACAGTCGCGCGACAGCGAAAAGCTGACGGTCTGGCGCGACGAGGCGGCAACCCGGATCGCGTTGCTGACTCCAAGGCAGCACGAGATCATGACGATGGTGCTGGCTGGACACCCGAACAAAAACATTGCCGCCGACCTCGGTATCAGCCAGCGCACAGTCGAGAATCACCGCGCATCGATCATGAAAAAGACCGGAGCGAAATCGCTTCCCGCCCTGGCGCGTCTGGCATTGGCGGCGGTGTGATCCGCAGAGCGGTCGGGCGAAGCAGCGGAGGGGGCTTTCGCCCCCTCCGCCAGCGAAAAGCCTAGCTCTTCGCTGGCGTCTTCATCGCATCAGTTTTGCCACAAGCGGTGGTCGATGCCGCATGCGCGGCGGTTGAACTGTTATGGGCATCATTGGACAGCTTGCTGGCTGCCGCGTGATCGCTCTTTCCGGCTAGGTCGGCAGCGGCGCGATGTGCCGTTGCGGCCTTGTCGTGATGCGTGGCGGCGTCCGTATGGGCTTGCTTATCCATGGTAGCTTCCTTTTCGAGTTCACAAGGCAGGATGCCTGTGTACTATCTCAATGAACGCGCGAACATGGTTAACGTTTCCGCGTGATTGAGTTAAAGGCGCAACCGGGTGCGCTCGATCGGCACCTATTTACTGGCGATATGGCCCTGATAATCGATCGCCACCGGAACCGACTTCGAATCCTTCATCGCCGTACCGCGCCAGATGGATTGATCATCCTTCGTCAGCGCGCTGACCTCCGTGTAACCCTGGTTCTCAAGACGAGTGCGAGCCTGGGCCTCGGTAAAGCTATTTTTCCCAGCCATCAGGGCCGTGGTGCTCGCATTGTCGCTAGGAGTTCCAGCAGCGGGCAGGCTTGTGGCGGAAGAGGTAGGCGCCGTTTGCGGCGCAGTGTGAGCTCCGGCCATTGAGACGCTTGCGGCGAGGCAGCCGGCTGCAATGATAAAGTTTTTCATGGTTTTCCTCGAACTGGGTTCAGCAGGCGGGAAACCAATGATCACTCGTTTTCGTTCCGAATAAATAATAAGTGATTATTACGTCTTTACTGATATATTAGTATATATTTGCGCGCAAAGACCACGTTATATCTTCGATGATGAAAGATAAATGCCAGCCACATTTATGTGGCTGCGGCTACCCCTTCTATCTATGTCAGATAATTAATCAGTTGGAGCCGGGACCTAATCCTAATCTGATGCGTTATGAGCATGATCATTTTCGTTGGGAGATCGGCTCATGGATGACGGCAAGATATCTGCATCGGTTAAGAGCGCCACTGACGCGGTAAGCGACGGCATTGGAAAAGTTGGCGCCTATCTGGCACCTACGATCAAAGCCGACGCGGCAGAGCTCATTGGCAAGCTTCAGAACTCGCTCGAAAACCTGGGGAGCAAACTTGAGGACGCCTATGACGAGATTGCCCCGGAGGGAATCTTGGCTTCAATCTCCGACGTCACCAGGAAACACCCATTGACGGCGCTCTTTGCTGTCGCCTCGCTCGTTTTTGTGGCCACCCGGGTGCGCAATAATTCCAATCGCCGCCCTGCACCGCGCCGACGCCGCAAGGAGGCTCCTTCGCGCTGATCTTTCTTGGGACATAGGCGGTCTCTCGTCATGAAGGTCTAATTATGGACCACCGGCGCGGATCGCCTAGCGGTCGGCCCGTAAGCCTGTAATTTGGCATCGCCGAAGAGTTTGCCGGCGGTTTCCCTGACCGTGCGCTGACCGATTAATCTGATCCGCCGGTCGGCGGATAGAACCTTCTGAGTAATTTCCGAATCTACCGCTCACTCTTGGCATCCGGGTACGATCGTATTCTCCCGTCAACTGCGATAATTCGCACAAGTTGCGGAGCTCATTCACGGGCGAAAAGGAACCTCCTGTCATGAAGATCCGATTCTGGGGAACAAGAGGCTCAATTGCGACGCCGGGCCCGGGCACAACGTATTTCGGCGGCAACACCTCCTGCGTCGAACTGACCACCGCCAGCGGCGAACTTCTCATCTTCGATTGCGGCACCGGCGCGCATCGCCTAGCAGTCGCCTTGATGAATCAGAAAGCCAAGGTCATCAACGCCAATATCTTACTTGGCCACACCCATTGGGATCATATCCAGGGCCTGCCGTTCTTCGCGCCGCTATTCGTCCCCGGCAATGAGTGGGACATCTACGCCCCAAGGGGCATGCGCCAGAGCCTCC
>CAIZEE010000435.1 GCA_903931835.1 uncultured Elstera sp. | reverse complement strand
CCTGATCGGCGGCGCCTTGATAATGCTGGCTGCCGGCCTCTCTGCCATATACCTGCCGGTCGGCACATTGCCGCCCTATTCGATCGCGTTGGTGTTGGGCATCGCATCGGGTGCCGCGATGATCCCGTTCTCAATGATGAAGGAGACCAATCCCTCGCAGGTGAAGGGGACTGCCGCCGGCGTCATGAATTTTCTGGTGTTCGTCACGACCGGGATCATGTCGCCCTTCATCTCGCGCCTGATGCTGCCGCAATCGGGAACACCGCTATCGCTCCACCAATTCCAGGATGCCTTTTTGCCGTTGGTCGGCGGTGTCATCTTGGCAATCGTTCTGTCGCTCTTCCTGCACGAAACGGGAGGCAAACGCTTGGTTGTCGCCGGCAAAGGCGGCGTGGTGAAGCCGGCAGTGGCTGTGTAAACACTTATGTCACCATACGAACAGCCGATCGGTCTGGGTAGATTCCGAGTCTGACGCGTCACCCCATTCATCCGTAGCGTCATGATCGATAACAGACCGCCCGCTACGGCGTGCTTCGATCAAATCGCTTCAGATGAATGGAGGACCCGATCATGAAACCCAATGTCCATCTCGACGTCGTCAGCACGTCAGCGCTGCTAACGGTACTCAAGACCGCGATGAGCAATCCGAAGCCGCGGGTCACTCGTTATTTCAACCCGCACGAACGGCTTGCCGCAGCCCGGCGCGACCGCACCGACCTCGTTCTCGCCTAGAGCAAACAGCTGGCCAAATACAGGCGACAAAAAATGCGCGCCACGTCGATTGCCTATCTCGGACGCGAGTTCGACGGGTTTCTCTTCGCGCCGATCGGCGAGGATGCCAACGGCATGCTGTTATCTGTGATTTCGGTCCTGGGCAGACTGAATATAGACCCCTGGCAGGAGGCCTCAGACTTGGCCGAATTGCCGCGCGAAGCCGCCATCGGGCGCTTGGAGACCTTGCTAAGGAAGTTGACGGATGCGCCGGGCGGACAGCGAGACCCGATGGCGATCGCGCGGCGCCTGGTTTTGCTGCTGCCAGCAAAAGGCCAGTTACGCGCCCATTCGCCTGGGCTCCGGGTGCTCAATCGGTCGCCGTTGGCGATGGCGTTGATGTACGTGGTTTTCGTCGGACTGGTGGTTGGCGGCCAATACCTGCTTGAAACCATGTCGACCTCGCCCGTGGCCACGGGGCATTCGCCGGTCGAACCATCGCAAGCGGTCAAAGTGGATCGGAATCCTGCAACCCATTGAGCCCGATCGGGGTTGAGAACTCCTGCCACGTTCTTCGCCGATTCCATGTTTTCTGCAACCGCAGTCTGCGGATCACATGCCACCCCCATTAATGCACAAGGAGTTAGACCCCGTGCTGACGATTCCCCTCAAGAAATTGTTCTTCATCATCGAGAAAGCTCGCGAATTCGACGCGGAAGTGCCAGCGGATGCAGGGGATTCAGGCTCGAACCCATCCGATGACGAAGAAGGCGAGATCCTGCTCGACACACCGGATAATGGCACGCTCCAAGAACTGCGCGACGCGATCGAGGGGCTGAACACGGACGAGCAGGAGGAGCTTCTGGCGTTGATCTGGGTCGGACGCGGGGACTTCACCGCTGTTGAGTGGCCGGATGCGATGCGCCAGGCGCGGCAGAGCCGAACAGCGTCGGAAGCCGATTATCTTATTGGTACCCCCCTGCTGTCTGACTATCTTGAAGAAGCGGTTTCGGCGCTGGGTCTTTCGCTCGAAGAGTTCGAACTGAACCGCATTTAGCGCGACAGATCGGCGTCAAATTACCTGGGATGGACGCGGTGGAAGATCCTTACAAAACCCTTGGGGTGGCGCGCGATGCCAGTGCGGAGGATATCCGTATTGCCTATCGCAAACTTGCCAAGCAGCATCATCCGGACCTCAATCCGGGGAATGCTGAAGCGGTTGAGCGGTTCAAGACGATCTCGGCGGCAAATGATCTGTTGTCGGATCCAGAGAAACGCGGCCAATTCGATCGAGGGGAAATCGATGCTGCCGGCCAACCTCAGGCGCCGCGATCGACCTATCGCGACTATGCGGAAACCAGCGCTGGCCGGCGCTACGGCCAGTCGGGTCGACAATCGGCAAATTGGAACCACGAGGATTTCAGCGATATATTCGGGTCGATGTTTCGGGGCGAGGGCGAGGGCTTCGGCACCGCACCCCGGCGCGGTAGTGACGAGCTTTACACCCTCACCACCGATTTTCTCGCCACCGTGAATGGCGCAACGCAGCGCCTAACCCTGCCCAGCGGCCGAGTGCTTGACGTCAAGATACCTGCCGGCACGGCAGAAGGCGACGTATTGCGGCTGGCCGGCCAGGGCAGTGCCGGCTGGAATGGCGGTCCTCCCGGCGATGCGATGATCGAAATTCATGTGACGCCGCATCCCCATTTCAAGCGTGACGGCCGCGACATTAGGCTAGAGCTGCCGATCACCATCTCAGAGGCCGTGCTCGGCGCGCAGATCTCGGCCCCTACGCCAGCCGGGCCGGTTCGTCTGCGCGTTCCGCCCCATTCCGATTCGGGGTCGGTGCTGCGCTTGCGTGGCCGCGGATTGCCCGCCCATGGCCGACAACCGGCAGGCGATCTTTATGTCAAACTACGCATCGTGATCGGAAAACCGGACGCGGCGCTGGAAGCATTCTTACGCGACTGGAAGCCGGCCGACGCGGTCGAACCCCGGCAAGACATGGAGGTTAACGGATGATCACGATCGAGCTTCTCGTGACCCAGCTCCCCGGTTTGGATCGCCAGGATGTGGAACGCTGGATTGGCAATGCATGGCTACGCCCGGATAGCGGACCCGACGGGTACCAATTTCATGACATCGATGTGGCCCGTGCGCGCCTGATTCACGAACTGTATAATGATATGAAGATCAACGACGACGCCCTGCCCGTCGTCCTCTCGCTGATCGATCAGCTGTACGACCTCCGCCGGCGTATGCGCGAACTTGGCGAAGCGCTCGACCATCCGGCGCATCAGGAACTGCGAAGCGGCCTGATCGCCTATCTTGTGAAATCAGTGCCGTAGAGCGGGTTGCTGCGGCCTGTGCGTAGTTTCCGATCCTGCTGCCTCGGGTCCGGAGCCCCCATCTTCACCAGACGTGTGTGCGGAAGTGCGGACACTGATCCCCCCTTCCCGCTTCACCTCTAAGGCATATGGAGACGCAAGATGAACATCATCAAAATGTCGACCCTCGGTCTGCTGGTCCTGCTTGGCGCATCGTCGGTCGCGGTCGCACAAACCGCCGGTATCGCCGATGCGGGGAGCGTCAAGATACTGATCGAAAGTGATGGATATACCGGCGTTCAGAATGTTCTGAAGAGCAAGACCGGCTGGACCGCAGACGCGATGGAGAGCGGCAAGTCGGTTAAACTGACTGTCGACCTTCAAGGCGGCATCGCGAAGAACTAAGCCGCACAGCGAGACAGGTCGCACGGGCTATCACCCGTGCGGCCTGGTCTCTGCTCCAAACATTTGGCTTTGGCCGAACTCAGACGCTAGCGCCGCGAGAGCGCCCTGCCGTCGCCGTAATAATCGTGAAATTGGTTCTCGTAGATGCGATCGAGTTGCGTGGTCGGCGCATAGGGCGGACTGCCCTTGACCCGGGCACGGTCGACGTCAAGGCTGATCACGCGTTCCTGCCAGTCGATATCCTGGACCGATCGCGGTGAGATCAGGACATCCTTGCCAGTCCACCAATTGCTCGTCTCAACAGATAGATAGTGAATGCTCCAGTCACCGTCTTCGATCAGCAGATCGTCGACATGACCGATTTCGCCATCGGTGGCGTGGATATGACAGCCCTTGATCTCATGAGCGCTGCGCAAATGCCGGTCGATAGGCGCAACCCCGCCTGGACCATCAGCCGAATCGGGTGTAGACGCGAAACTATCCGACGGATAGCCAAACCCGCCGAGATAAAGCCCGTTCGGCCAATAGGGGCGCCAGCCATAGTAGTCGTAAATATCGGTTTCCATATGCCGGGAGACTGGCAGGTTGGTATCGATATCGGGACTGGCCTTGATCTGCTGTTGGCTCAACCGGACCGAAAATTGCTCCTCTTCTCGATTGAGATGTCCAAGCGCGGTGCTCGGCAGAAGCACTTTCCGGCCAAGGAGCCAGTCGCCCACATCGACCACGAGCCAGCGGACGAGCCAGGTATCGTCGTCGAATAGCAGATCGCTTACCGTGCCGATCTTACCGTCGCTTGCTTGGATGGAATAGCCGTTCATCGCCGAAGCCTGGGTTAGCATCATCATCATCCTTTTGGGTGGTTCGATTGGGCAAATGGGGAGGAAGGACGCGATGCCCCAGTGTCGGAAACTACGCAGAGCAGTGACAGCACCGGGCGACCCGACCATCAGCGCCCGAAACCGAACCCTCTGGGTAGTTTCCGAGCCTGATGCCACGCGCCTCCGTCCGCTAAGGTCGCCAATCACGCGAACAGGCCCAGCCATCGTGATTGTGGCCAAGGCGCCGAACCCAAACCATCAGGAAGCGCGTCATGCCCCAACCAATAAATGACAATTCAACCGATCTTGCGGCCGCCGATCGCCGGACGCTGGCGGCACTTTTCGAGCATCCGACCGCGCATAATCTCACCTGGGCGGCGGTCGTTCATCTATTCCGCCATCTGGGATCGGTCGAGGAAAAGTCGAATGACGAGTTTGCGTTTCAAGTCGGTGCCGAGCATCTCAAAATGCGCAAACCGCATACCAAGGACTTAACAGCGCCTGACGTGTTGGATTTTCGACACTTTGCCGAGCGTCTCGGCCGGTCGCCGAACCATGAACCGCAACCGATCCACAGCGACGGAACGGCGCCCAGCTTTCTTATCGTGATCGATCATCACGAGGCCCGGGTCTATCTGATCGAGGCAGGTTCCGATCCCGCCAAACACGTGATCCGCCCCTATGACCCGCATCACTTCCTGCATCACCTGTCGCACAAGGACCAATCCCGCGAGCGCGGCCAGTGGGCCCACGAAGATGCGACCTTCTATGAGCGGATTGCTCAAACCGTCGCAACTGGCGGCAGAATCGTGCTGGTCGGCCATGGTGAGGGCAAAAGCAGTGCGGTCCACCATTTGGCCGAATATCTGAGTACGCATCATCAGGAGACCTATAAGCGGGTCACCCGCGAAGTCGTCGCCGATCTGTCCCACATCACCGAGCCGCAGCTTCTGGCGATTGGCCTGCGCACCTTATCGGCCTAGGGTCTGATCGGTTTAACCTGAAATAGATCGGACTGCTGACGCCCCCGCCTTCGGGTCAGCCGGACAAAAATTAAAGATCGGCTGGCGATCTGCTGCGGAAGCTTGCACCGATATGGCGGGTCGGCAGCCGATCGCCTTCGCCAAACAGCCGATTGCGGAGCGATCCAGGACCGTATTCGGTCTTGTAGAGGCCCCGCTCCTGCAGCGCCGGCACAACGAATTCGACAAAATCCTCGACGCTTTCGGGCACCACTGTGCGTGTCAAGTTGAAGCCATCGACGTCGCCTTCTTCCACCCAGGCGGCGAGTTCCTCGGCAACCCTGGCGCCGTCACCGACGATCAAGGGGTAGCGCCCACCAATCGCCAGTTGGCGCAGCAACTCTCGCTTCGTCCATCCCCTTTGCTGCGCCGTTTGCGCAGCCGACTGGATGGCGTTGGCGGGCCCAGAGCGGATCGGCTCATCAAGCGCCAGTGCAGAAAGGTCGATACCGGTGCCGGCCGAGAAATGCGCGAGGCCGGCCTCGGGACTGGCGTGGGCTACGTACTCCGCCAACTTATCCTCGGCATCCTTCTGTGTCAGGCCGGCGATCACAGTGACGCCGACGAAGATTTTGATGTCGTCTGCCAGGCGGCCGGCGGCAACCGCGGCTTTCCTCAACGCGGCGACCGTACCGCGCGCGGCTTGCCGATCGGTGGCGTTGATGAAGACGCATTCTGCGTGGCGTCCGGCAAAGTCGCGCCCCCGCGCCGAGGCGCCTGCCTGATAGAGTACCGGCGTCCGTTGCGGCGACGGTTCGGACAGATGATAGCCTTCCGACTGGTAATAGGGACCGTGATGACGCACCGGCCGGACCCGGGACGGATCGGCGAAGATGCGCCGCTCCCGGTCGCGGATCACCGCGTCATCGTCCCAGCTTCCCTCCCAGAGCTTATAGAGCAGCTCAAGGTAGTCGTCGGCCTGATCGTAACGTTTGTCGTGCTCAACCTGGGCGGGGTTGCCGAGCGCGCGGGCGGCACTGTCCAGATAGCCGGTGACGATATTCCAGCCGATACGCCCTGCGGTCAGGTGATCCAGCGTCGACATGCGGCGGGCGAAAATATAGGGCGCCTCGGCACTGACATTTACCGTAACGCCGAAGCCAAGATGCCGGGTGACGGCCGCCATGCCGGAAACGAGCAGAAGCGGGTCATTGATCGGCAGTTGGATCGCCTCGCGGAGGGTCAAATCCGCCGACCCGCCATAAATGTCATAGACGCCCAGAATGTCGGCGAGGAAGATGCCGTCGAACAACCCTTTTTCCAGCGTCTGAGCCAGCGAGGTCCAGTAGGACAGGCTCGTATAATCCTCAGATCGGTCGCGCGGATGCGTCCATAACCCGTGATTGATATGCCCCACGGAATTCATGGCGAAGGCGTTGAGGAGGATTTTCTTGCGCTCGGGCATCGCTCGCTCAGATCACGCCGTGGCGCGGCGGAAGTTGGTGATTAAGAAAATAGCGCCCGACCGCCTGATACTTCCAACGAACCGGATCGTGCAACGTATGGGTTCGCACGTTGCGCCAATGGCGGTCAAGATTATCAACCGCGCCGGCCGCCGACGTACCCGCCAATTCGAACAGCTTGTTGGTCGCGAGCAGCCCGGCCTTGGTACAAAGGATCTTCGCCTCGGCGACCGCGATCGACGCAGCAGCGACGCTCGTATCGGTCATATTAGCCTGCGCCGCATCGACAATCCGCCCGGCCTTGTCGAGCAGGGCCTCGGCTGCGCGCAATCTCACGCGCGTCGTCCCGACTTGATGGATGGTCAGCGGATCGTCGGTCGCCTTGTCGACCTTGGCGTCGATCCAGGGTCGCGATCTGCCACGGAGGAAGGCCAGCATCTCACGATAAGCCCGCCACCCGATGCCAAGATCGATGGCGGCATGCATGATCTGTGCGAAGGGACCGATCGTGGTCGGGCGATCGAACGAGGCCTGGAAGGGCAGCAGCCATTCCGGTTCGACCGCCACATGATCGAAGACAACCGAGCCGCTGCCGGTGATCCTTTGCCCGAAGCCATCCCAATCGTCGACGATGGAAACGCCGGGTGAGTCGCGCGGGATCATCGCGATATACGTCACCAGCCCGGTCTCTTCCTCGGCAACCACCAGGGTCGGTATCCGGTGCGCGTAGAGGGCGCCGGTGCAATAAAATTTGCGCCCCTCGACATGCAAGCCACCCTCGTCCCGGATCAGGTGGGTGCGTCGCTTGAAATCCTTGTGGCCGATCTCCGCCAGCGCATTGCCCCATCGCTCGCCGGAGAGCACGCGTTCGTAGAAGAACGATTTTTGCCGGTCCGCGCCGCCGACGCGCAGAATCTCAAGCGCGTAATAGTGGTTCTGCGGAATCTGTCCGAGCGATCCGTCGGCAGCGGCGATGATCGCGATGACCCGGGCGAGCGTGACCGCGCTGACACCAGCACCGCCATACTCCTTCGGCACGGTGATGCCCCAGAGCCCGCTCGCCACGAAGCGATCCAGCTCCTGCCAGGGCAGCAACCGGTCACGATCACGGGCGGAATCGCCCTCGGCGAAATCGAAGGCGAGCCGCTCGGCGACGGCCAGCGCCTCCGCATCGGTTGAAATGAGATAAGGTCGCTTGCCCTCGGTCACTTCCGTCAGTTCCATTGATGGCGGTTGGGGAAGATGCCGTTCAACTCATAATTTCCGATCAGATGGCTTTTCCAGCGAACCGGATCGTGCAGCGTGTGCACCCGGGCGTTTCGCCAGTGCCGGTCAAGATTATGCCCGGCGCGCGTGGCTGACGAGCCGGCCAGATCAAACAATTGCTCGGCCGCCTCAAGGGCGATTTCGGTGGTTAGAATCTTAGCCTCAGCCACCGCGACGGAGGCCCGCGCGCTGGATTGGTCGGTCACGGGCTGCGCCGCAATCGCGTCGATCATAGCACCCGCCGCGTAGAGCACCTCCTGCGCCGCATGAAGGTTGGTCAGGAGCGACCCGACCTCATGGAGAATCGTCGGGTCCTCGGTTGCCGACGCAACGCCGGAATCGATCCAGGGACGCGCTCGCTCCCGGACAAAGGCGAGAGTGTCTTCAATCGCCGCGACCGCGATACCGCTGTCGATCGCCGCCTGGATCAGCTGCGAAATCGGGCCGCCTAGCCCCGGCTGCGATGCGAAAGACCAGACCGGTAGAATGAGCTCGGCCTCAACCGGCACCGCATCGAAGACCACCGAACCACTCGCCGTGGTCTTCTGTCCGAAGGAATCCCAATCATCGATCACCTGCACGCCGGGCGCATCGTAGGCCGCCCACACCTGGACAGCCCGTCCCTGATCGTCAATGGCGCGCGTCGGAATCCAATGGGCGAAGATGGCGCCGGTGGAATAGAAGCGCCGCCCGGTAAGGCGCATGCCGTCGGGTGTTTCACTGACGCGGGTGGTAGAGATCGCAATGGTCTTGGTCGTTCGTTCGGGGCCGGCATTGCCGATTCGCCAGCCGTTCAATACGTCGCCGAAAATGCGTGATTTCTGATGGTGAGTCCCGAAATCGCGGATCAGAGCCAGCACGCCGAACTGGCTCTGCGGTATCTGGCCGAGCGAGGGATCGGCGGCGCATAAGATTTCAAAGACTTTGGCGACGGTCACCAGCGACAGATCGGCACCCCCGTATTCGCGGGGAATGGTGATCGCGCCGAGGCCGCTTGCCGTGAACTCCTCGATCTCGTCCCAGGGAAGGCGGCGCTCGCGATCACGCTCCGACGCGCCGGTGCGGAACTTTTCGGCCAGCGTCTGGGCGATGTCCAATGCCTCAGCATCAGTGGCGATACGACGAACCGGGGCTGGCGGGCGGGGCGGCATCAACGGGCACGCAGGCGCCGTACGACCAGATCGCCGGCAAACTGGACGAGGCAGACCATGGCAATCAGCACGGCAACGACGACGATCATGACGGCGGTGTCGAAGCGCTGATAGCCATAGCGAATCGCCATGTCGCCCAGCCCGCCGGCCCCCCGGTG
>CAIZEE010000434.1 GCA_903931835.1 uncultured Elstera sp. | reverse complement strand
CCCCTATGACTTGGCTAAGGGGTGCCATCGCCATGGCGTGCGCCGCTTAACCGGTGACGCCCAATCCAAAATCGGCAAAGGTGAATTCGACCCGATCGTCACGAGGAAAGGCGGCAAAAGCGGTCAGCCGGCCGTCTTCGAACCGGGAATGCCAAGTGCGCTGCGACCTCGGGCTGACTTCCGCAAAGGCCAATGGGTCGAGGACGACAATATTGCAATCACGCATGGCATCGCAGACTGAGATCGTACGCAGCAACGCTGTGCCGGTGTCCCTGGCTTCGCGCGCCAGCGCCTGGCATGCAGCATAGTCGTTGGGATTGGTCCAAAGGGTTTGGTCGGCGGACAGTGGACTTGCCCCGCTAAGGTGGAGAGGCATTTGCTCAGCTGGCAGCCCTTCTTTCGAATTGGGCGGGGCTGGGGGAGTTGAGCGCGGAGTATCTCCGGACCGGGTTGTAGAAGCCGTCGATATAACGGGCAATGGCCTGCTCGACCTGGGCCCGGGTGTAGAAGACTGTGCGCCAGATCATTTCGGATTTGGGCGTTTTGAATAACGTCTCCACCATCGCGTTATCGTAGCAGTTGCCCTTTTCCGACATCGAGATCTGGATGCGGTGCCGGCGCAGTTCGGCCTGGTAGTCGATGGAACAATATTGGCTGCCACGGTCGGAATGATGAATCAGCCGTAAGTGCGTATTTCGACGCACGTTGCGGGCATCTGCAGTGCTCGGCGGCGACGATGGTGTAGGAGTTCGACCATATTCCGCGCGGCGCGGGCTTGGCGGATCAGCTTGAGTTTTCAGCTGGCGCGGCGTCTTTGGCGGCGAAGTTGAACGGGAACAGATCCTCGATGTCGGCTTCTGGGCCGCGTTGGGGCAGTTGCGTGAGGACATGGGCGAGCCAGTCGTGGGGATCAACGCCGCACGCCCGGCATGTGAGAACGAGGCTGTAGATGACGGCGCTGGCCTTGGCGCCGGCCACGGTATCGCTGAACAGCCAATTTTTTCGGCCAGTTACAAAGACTCTGATGTCGCGCTCAAGCAGGTTGTTATCGATCGGCGCGCGACCGTCGTCGGCATAGCGGATCAGATATTCCCATTGGTTTTGCGTGTAGGCGATCGCCTTGCCGGTCAGGCTCTCGGGCAGGACCTGCCCGGCTTGCTCGTCGAGCCATTTCCGGAACGCGGCCAACACCGGCACGCTGTGTTCCTGGCGCAACCGCCCAGTGACGTGCTCGCGTGTTTCGCCTGAGGGCAGCGTCTGGCCGGCCAGTCTCTCGACCTCATACAGAGCCTCGAAGAATTTCAGGGCTTCCACCGATGGGCCGCCGGGTT
Source organism: uncultured Elstera sp. (assembly GCA_903931835.1). Lineage (GTDB taxonomy): Bacteria > Pseudomonadota > Alphaproteobacteria > Elsterales > Elsteraceae > CAIZEE01. Next base: position 624 of record CAIZEE010000434.1, on the reverse strand, counting down.
TCTTGCGTGCCTTGATCGCGTCGGTAAATTTCCGTCGCGCATGTGCCATGCATCCCAGATGGGTGGCGCCCACCAGCGTGCGCCAGGCGTCATAGCCATCGGTCATCAACAGGCCGCTGTACCCGGCCAGGAAGGTTTGCGGATACTGCTGCCCGCGGCCGGGCTGGTATTCGAACAGCACGATCGGTTCCTGGCAGCCGGCAGCGCTGCGGTAGCCCCAGACATAGGATTTGGTCTGGGCGTGGCGGCCTTGCTCTTTGAGGACCTGAACCCAGGTTTCGTCGCCGTGGACCACATCCTGGCTCCTGAGTTTGTCCTTCAGTCCGTCATAGACCCGCTCAAGGTGCAGATCGCTCGAGTTGATCACCCAGTTGCCCAGCGTACCACGGCTGATGCTGACGTTGGCGCGCTCCAGCGACTGCGACACCCGGTACAGCGGCATGCCATCGACATATTTGCTGGCCAGGACCAGCGCCAGTGTCGACGCCGTGGCGACGCTGCCCGGCAAGGGTTGCGCCGGCATCGGCGCGGTCACGACCGGCGTATTGATCCCAGTGCGCTCGCAGTTGCGGCAGGCATATTTGAACCGCACATTCTGCAGCACCGTGGCCTTGACCTCGATGT
>CAIZEE010000433.1 GCA_903931835.1 uncultured Elstera sp. | reverse complement strand
AGCAAAGCTTCGTCGCAGCGGCTCAGGCGATTTCGCCCGAGGGACGGCGTCGCCTGGCCGATATGCGCGGGTACTAGAGCGCGATCGTTTTAGGTTGAATCAACCTAAAACGTGAATCGCCCTCTACTTCATATGGTTAGGGTCTGATTAACGGTTCAATCTGAACCGATCAGACCCTAATTTCCCAATCTAGCGGGCGTTTGCCTTGGTGACCGGTTCGCCCGTCAATGAGGGGGCCACCGACAGATACTGGTCGACGGTCTTGGCCAGCTCCTCGGCATGACTCTGAAAATAATGATTGGCGCCTGGCACCAGATCATAGCGGATCGTGATATCGCGCTGGTTTGACAATTTGTGCACCAGCTTGGTCACCGACGCCTCCGGCACCACCTCATCGGCGGTACCCTGCACCATCAGGCCCGAAACGGGGCAGGGGGCCAGGAACGTGAAATCATAAAGATTGGCTGGCGGCGAGATCGAAATGAAGCTGGCGATTTCCGGCCGGCGCATCAGCAATTGCATGCCGATCCACGCTCCGAACGAGAAACCGGCGACCCAGGACGCCGATGCATCGGGATTATAGGTCTGCAACCAATCGAGCGCCGAAGCGGCGTCGGACAATTCGCCCTCACCCCGATCGAAACTGCCCTGGCTGCGTCCGACGCCGCGGAAATTGAAGCGCAGAACGGAAAACCCGCGCTGAACAAAAACCTGAAACAGCGTGTAGACGACCTTGTTATTCATCGTGCCGCCGTGCTGCGGGTGTGGATGCAGCACGAGCGCAATCGGCGCGTTCGGGATCTTGGAGTGATGATATCGGCCTTCCAGCCGTCCCTCCGGTCCGTTTATGATCACCTCTGGCATGAAACTCTGGCTTCCTTGGCGACGCGGAGCGTGTTCCGCCCGAACTTGACTGAAATAGCCACAAACTTGACTGACTTGGGCAGCGTCATATATGCACCCGATCGCGAAACTGCGAGGCTGCGTGCCGACGATCGGTTTGGTTTCGTAACGACAATGCTCATTCTTACATAGTGCCGGCAGAGATATTCAAGAATCTCAGCGATGAGGGGGCGAAAATCGCGTGATTTATCTTGATTATAATGCCACCGCCCCCCTGAAATCTGCCGCGCGGGCGGCAATGGTCGACTGGCTCGGGCAAGTCGGCAATGCGTCGTCGGTTCACTTACAGGGACGCGCCGCCCGCAAGGCGATCGAAGCGGCACGCGAAAACGTCGCGCTGATGGTCGGTGCGGCGGCGGCTGAAATCGTGTTCACCAGCTCTGGGACCGAGGCAAATAACCTGGCGCTGCGCGGTTTCGCGGACCGAGCGGTCTTGGCAACTGCGACCGAACACCCATCCGTCTTACGCCTCGCCGAGACAACGATACCGGTGAACGGGCAAGGCCTGATCGATCTTGCAGCACTCGATCGCCGGCTCACTGAGATTGGTCGCCCCGTTCTGGTATCCGTGATGCTTGCCAATAACGAGACGGGCGT
>CAIZEE010000432.1 GCA_903931835.1 uncultured Elstera sp. | reverse complement strand
TCTCGGCATTACCGAAGCGAATTTGTCACTCCTAAAGCAAGGCAAGGTAAAGGGGGTCCGCTTCGAGACACTCGAAGGCATTTGCGACTATCTCAACTGCGAACCCGGCGACATTCTTCGCCGTGAAAAACCGTCAAAGGGTTGAGCGGGGTTACTGAGGCGGAGAGATCGGCACCGGTCGCATGACGGCTGGCGATCCACCTCGGACGTTGGGCAGGTCCGCTCCGCGACGGGAGATCCAGGGATTCGCGAACCATGCGATTTTTGGAGTTGATCGCCTTGAAAGCTTAACCCCAATCTAATATTTCGAAATACTCATTATGTGAATAATAGTTTATCATGAAATCAATATTTATTATGTATATATATATTAGATTTTCCCCAAATCTGTTCAATTTCGCAATCGAATGGACTTTGTAGCGTCACTGCAGGCGTGCGAATCTGTCAGTGCAACCTCAAGTATTTCTGACAACTCAGCCGCTCCATAGCACCTGAACGATTGTTTTACAGTTCTCAAATCAACTTCAATTATTCGAGTAAGAAGGCCAAAGCGGCACCTGAAATTGGTTATTAAATCAAAAGGTATGTTTAAAGAAACATCGCCCTCGTGAAGGGCTGCATTCACGGCGTTTGGTTTAAATATCAAGCTTTGCTTGCTTATGTAGAGACTTCCGCCAACCCATAAGCCTCCAAAGGCCTTTCTAGCGGATTCAATTTCCATATTCCAAAGGCCAAGAGTGCGGAAATTCTCTATATTATTCAAAATATTGTTGGTTTTAGCGTCAGGTAGAAGTGCACTGCACATTCGCCGAAGCCGAATCACTTGTTCAGGCATAGCGTACCTCGTCGAACGACATTCTCATTTTATCGAGCGGACTACGTTGAATGGCAATCGAGGAGGCTGTCGATCGTACAGGATGGGTCCGCTCCTCACCCAAAGTTTGCCGTGAAAGGGTCTGCGGTCGGGCAAGATCTCCGCGCGGCGGCGCTGGAGCCCGCTCGGCGTAACGCCGTTTAGACACCTTGAATGCATTAGGAGGGTCGGCATTGGGGTATTACGCTCCACGAGACGCCGGTTTTCCGGAGCCGAGTGCTTATGTTCCCCCAAACGTTCTGAATGTTAGTTCTAGCTGAGCCAGACGAGTAGCCCGTCGTCCTTCTCCGCCGCACGCGTCACATAGGTCTTCAAACTGATGAATGATTTGGCGATCTCGCGACGCCAGTCTTCGGCGTCCTCGATTTTCGGTTTCGTTGAGACTGGATAGATATCGGCCTGAGCGAGGGCTTCAAAATCCAACCTGCTGATCACAAGCTCGACCCGAAGATGGGCAAGAAAATCGCAAAATGAACGGGTTTCATTGGGAGGATGTAATCGCGCGGGGCCGTATCCGAGATCTTCGCCGAGAGGAATACCGCTCAAAAGTGCGTCGCCCGGACTTGGAAACGCATTGGAATGACCGGTCATCAGGAAATGGAGAATATGCCAGGTCTTGTTGAGCTCAAGAATTGGCTGAAACGGTCCGAGCTTTGCCAGGTGCGACCGCGCTCGATCAAGCCGCTTCGATTTTTCGAACGCAGCAGGCGGGGCTTCAGCAGCGAGATCTCGTTTAGCTTGTTCAAGTTGCTGTCGATATTCTGGTGGGACATGTGAGAAGGCGGATTCTTGCCGGGTCTCCAGAAGGTCGTCCACCGATATATCGGCAAAGTTGCTTGCCAATGCTGGAGATTCGCGAAACGCGGCGATCTGGACTACCGTAATGTCTGCGACGTAGCCCAACATGCTCATCGATTTCTTGCCTCATCGAAAGCGCGTTGAACATCTTTAGGTTTCAAGATGCGAGCGCTTGCCAATAATTTGAACAGAAACTCTGATTGCGAACAAGAGCGGACGACGGCGGCGAGGGGAGGTTCGGCGTTCGGCAGACCGGACCGGTGGCAGAGAATGGCAAGTTTTCGACCGCGATGACCTCTCCGCTTTGCACCGAAAATCGCGCCTGTGGTAAAGGATCGTCCCGAGCGCGGATATGAGAATATAAAGCTGAGCCACTGACTGGAATGATCAGGCTGGCCACATCAGAGAGGTAGAAGAAGGAGAGCGGGGATGGCAACAGCCATCAGAAGTACGCACTTCCCCTTAGGTTTACCTTCAAGGGGGGCCGCCTAATCAAGGCTTCAGGTTGGTTGCGGACTATCGCGACAGGTCCCGTTGCATCAATCCGTAGGTAATACTTCGCTACGAAAGATCATATCCGCTCCCCCTCCCAACTGCCCTCGCGAGCTTCGGCTGGAAGCGGGTCGGCCAGGGAACAATGAGGAGCGCCTTCCTGGCTCTGAGCCCTTGAACGCCAGCGTTCGGGCGCGGGACACTTTCGACCCATTGCAGACTATGCGCCCTCGTCGCAAACTTAGCCCATGCCTGAGCTATTGCACGAGTACTGGGAAAACGATCAGGGCGGGGAATTTGGGCCGGTGCGTCAGCGCGCCGACGAGCTGCGCCAAAGTCTGACGCCTAATTCCAGGAAGGTTTTCGAACTCCAAGCATCGTCCT
>CAIZEE010000431.1 GCA_903931835.1 uncultured Elstera sp. | reverse complement strand
GACAGGGAGGTCCGCCAACAAAAACCCCGTCGAAAGGTGTCGGAATCAGACGCTCCAACACTGCAACAACCTCGTCAAACTTGGAGACGTCTCCATTGCTGTACGGCGGCCCGAAAACTTTCCAGCTTGGGCGGTTTTTTCGAAGTGTGCGGCAGAATATCTCATTATATTCAAACGCTGCAACGTGATCAAATCCCACCTGCTCGAAGCCAAGATCCATCCCGCCACAACCTGTAAAAAAGCTGACGATCGGAACCCCAGCGACCTTCGGCTTGAAATCGGAAAGTCGGCGTGGTGGTGAACCAGTCCAGCGCTTCAAATTCGAGTGTTCATAGACCAAATCGTCATAGCTTTTGCCTGCCGAACCAAGTACGGCCGCAAGATCGTAGTCGTTCTCGATGGCTCCCTCAACGAGCTTGCGTTGCGCTGCATAGGCACTGCCGCCGGAGACGGGCTTCGATGGGGCGGGCATTAGGCCTCCTTTCTCGTTTCTCTGGCGGCCTCGTAGACTTCGCGTGCCTCGGCGGCATCGACAAAATCCTTTCTAGCCGCATCTTTGAGCCACTTTGCATAAAAGCGGTGGATTGCTCGGTGGCAGGTTGGGCAGACGGCGACCAGGTCAGTTAACACCGTGCCGCCAATGGTTGATCTTGTACCGGAACAAAGGGGCAACACGTGATGAATGTCAAGGATGCGATCGGCCCAGGGGTATTCTGACGCCGTGTCGCGTTTGCAAAAATGGCAATGCGACGTAGGGTTTGCCGCGAAGAACGCTCCACGGACGGCAGCATTCCGTTCGAGGGTCACGTGCGTCCGTTCGACCCGGGTGCCTTCGGTAAATCCGGCTTCCGCAGTTTGGTCCAATGCCGTCTTCGGATAGTCAAGCTCCAAGGCGGAAATTGAGGATTCAAAGAGATCCGTGATTCTTATTATCTCGGCATCTTTGTTGCTGCATCTATCTCCGCGAACGCCAGAAAGGCTTTCAAAAAGATCTTGTATATCTTCATTATCAAGGGAAACTGTCAATTCAGTTGAGGTGGCGCTTAGGTAAGAAATTTGGCTAATGACCTGGATGCTCTCGCTTGCTTGACGGTGCTCCCCCGCTCCAAGGCTCCAGGTCTTCTTGGCAATCTCAACGTATTCGTATTGATCCTCGTCTCCATTAAATAGGCTGCTTTTATACGCGGCGATGATTTCTTTGTAAGGGATGACAGGTTCGCCAAGTACCGCGCGCGCGAGGGCGAATTTTAAAGTAAATAAGAGGGGGAATCGAGGTTCGTTCTCAGGATCCCATTCTTGAAATGACGGTGCTGGATCTGTGAAGGCTTGAGCCAGGAAATGGAAATACTCGTCAGACGTAACTGTACCATCTAACGACAAGAGTTCAGCTAGTTTTGTCGGCTTGGCTACGCCATCTATCTCCGCGACTATTAGAGCCGTTTTAAAGACGCGGGAATAGTTCCGCCAGGGGGGATATTTTTCATCTGCTGGGTAAAATGGAAGTCCAGTAGCATCTACTAAAGGCTTCCTCGTCGTTGTTTTGAGGTCGTTGGAGACCGCATATTTGGCGATCTTTCGGATCTCATCGAATTGAAAAAAGGCCATTCGGCCCTGGTCGAATCGCCACATTCGAATCACCTCCTCGCTAAGCGGTTAGCTTGTCGCGGTTCGATAGACGATCCCTGGTTGACGATTGGGTGCATGTGAACAGGCTGACAAGTGAAATCTGCGCCGGTCCGGCGGCGTTGTCGCTACCAGGGCAGACCTTGGAATCGCGAAGGGCGGTAGTGGCGTGGATGGCAGTGAACTCCCGTCTCGGCCGCTGCGGGTTCAATGTGAATGTCCCACGTCCGCGCCCAGATGTCGGCCTACCCCGCCGCGTAGCTCTGCAATGACCGGACCTCCATCACCCCCTGAGCCGCTGTTGTGATGGCCTGGGCGGCGGCCAGGGAGCCCGCGGCGGTGGTGTAGTAGGGGATCTTCATCATCAGCGCCGCGCGGCGCAG
>CAIZEE010000430.1 GCA_903931835.1 uncultured Elstera sp. | reverse complement strand
AAGCGGTCTCGAGGTTTATGAGACGACGCGCGATCAGGTACGCCGGGCCTTTGAAGCGGCCGGGATCGTCCTGCTGTCGACCGAGAAGGGCGAAGGGATTTTGCGGCTCCATGGCAGTGCGGATAAAAGCCAAAGGTCATAATATCCCCAATACTTCGTGCACGGGCATGGGGCTGCGGCTTTGCGCGGCCGCGCAAATCCGGCTATTACGTACCAAACCATAGAACGCGGTCACAAGGGGAAGCCGTGCCATGGGTCGCACAACGCCTGAGTTTATGGATGCGCCGCCGCCGGGCCCTGAGTTGACGGCCTATGACCATGCGCATCTGGTCCTGTATTTGCGTCTCCTCGATGCAGCGCGCGATGGCGCCGACTGGCGCGAGGTCGTTCAGGTGCTGTTTGCGCTTGATCCTGCCCAGGACCCCGAACGTTGCCGCCAGGTTTACGAGGCGCACCTTGCCCGGGCGCAATGGATGACGCAGCACGGCTATCGCGAATTGCTCTGCCAAGCTGCGCCCAAGTGACCGGGTGATGCTTCTGTAGCATCGCCCGGGGCTGAAATATTCTCTTCCCGGACTCGCTGCCGTCAGGAATCTTCGCTTCCCTTTTCGTTGATAAAATGGGGGAATGGCCATGATGCCCGATGCATCCCGGTGGCGTACGTCCGCGAATTACGATCATATCGAAAAACTGACCGCGTCCGATCTCGCCTGGGAATGGCTTCGGCGCAACGAGGACTATGACCGGGATTTTGCCGAGCTATCCGGAAAGGAGGTGGACCCGCAGCTGCTGACGGAGATTATCCGGCGGCGCTGGGGGTTGCGCTTTCCCGGTCGATCCAAGCCTCGATCTTCCCGACGCCCAGGTATTCTGGCAACCGCAAGACGACACCAGCGTGGTGGTCCTGACCGACGCGCCAGAACCGTTGGTGCCCAAGTCTGACGGTGACACAGGCTTGCCCGAATCAGCGTCAATGACCGGCGCGACTAAGGCAGACATGCTGATCGATGTTGGCCATGGCCAGCGCCTCCAGGTCGTCGGCTACGGTTCGGGGCGTATAGTCGCGGCGATACCGCTCGGCATGGATGGATTTGATCGGATTGAATCGGTCCTTCGGTTTCTCGCGGCGTTGCATGGCCGCGCCATCCCGCCCGACACTCGCCTGACGGCGCAGCAGAAGGCTCGAAGCCATCGCATGCTGCAAGCTTTTGACGGATTGCGCCAAGGCGCCACCCAGCGGGAGATCGCCCAGGTTCTGTTCGGGATTGGACGCCTCGGCAGGGATGAATGGCAAGCATCGTCGGCGCGCCATCGCGTGATGTCATATCTGCGCGGTGCAAAGGCCATGGTTGCGGGCGGCTATCGCCGACTGTTGCGCCACAATCGCCGCGATTAAGGCTATGACCGGGGTTGGGGACAGACCGGTAAGTCCCCTTCGGACCGTAGATTGGTCCAAACTGCCCTTCGTTCATCCGGCCAGAAATCGGCAAAAGAACGACCGTGCTTGCGGACGGTCCTGACAGTCCCCTTCGAGACGCCAGCAGGCCTGAGTTT
>CAIZEE010000429.1 GCA_903931835.1 uncultured Elstera sp. | reverse complement strand
CGCCTCGAATGGATCGGCTCCCAGAATTCCGCCGCGTCGTATTCGCCGCGCAGATCGACATCGACCACGCCGGTATTCTTCTTGGCGCGATAGCCGATCAGGGCGCCGTCATGGCCGCCCCAGGCGTCGACGGTGAAGGCGAGCTTGCCGTCCTTGATGTCTTCCTGACCGGGTTCTGAGTCGACCAGGGCGATCTGCTCATGCAGCCGGCGCAATCCCGCCTCGCTGGTCAGCGGCTGGCCGCGTTTCAGGCGGAGCTGGACAAGGCGCGAGCCCTTGCGCACGACAATGCCGAAGGATCGGGGCGAGACCTCGGCGTAAAGCGGGCCTTCATAGCCTTCCGGCACCCGGTCGAACTCGACGCCATAGTCACTGATCACGCGCGCGAAGATGTCGAGGCGGCCGGTCGAGCTTTTCGGATTGGCGGCGGCCTGCACCCGGCGGCGCAGCTTCAGGCTTTCCTGCAAGGGCACGATATAGCAGCAGCCGCGCTCCAGCACCGCACCGTCGGTCAGCGACAATTTGTGCAGCGCCATGTCTTTCAGCTTCTCGGCGACGATGCCGTTGCGCCCGGGCAGGAAGCTCGCCCCGACGCGATAGGCGACATCGCCCAGGCGCAAATCCAGGCTGGCCGGCTGGATTTGACTTTCCTCGATCGGCAGCTCGCTGGAGATGTCGCCGCGGGCGATGGCGGCGCGCAGGCCCTGGCTGGGCAGCACGCCGGTGCCCTCCATATCGATCGGATCTTTGTCTAGGGTCACGCGAACTCTCTGTCTATAATCACGGTCGTCACTTTCTGGTGAGGTTATTGGCCGGTCAAGCGCGAAAAGATTTGACCGGCGGCTCGCGATCCCTATAGTGCTGCGCTCCAGCCAAGACGCTGGCCGCTCGCTATTGGTGTTGCGGCTCAAACGCTGTTCTGAATGAAGGTTACGATGTACGCAGTCATAAAGACAGGCGGCAAGCAATATCGGGTCGCCGCCGACCAGCTCCTGACGGTCGAGAAGATCGAGGCTGAGGCCGGATCGTCGGTTGAGCTTGGCGAGGTCCTGATGGTGGGCGAAGGCGCCTCCGTTCAGGTCGGCACGCCGCTGCTCAGCGGTGCGACGGTGACGGCGGAGGTTGTGAAGCAGACGCGCGGTCCGCACGTCATCATCTTCAAGAAGCGCCGCCGCCAGAATTCGCGCCGCAAGAATGGTCATCGTCAGGATCTGACGGTGCTGAAGATCACCGGTATCAAGGCGTAAGGGTCTTACCATGGCACATAAGAAAGCAGGCGGCTCCTCGCGCAATGGTCGCGATTCCGCTGGTCGTCGTCTCGGCGTGAAGAAGTTCGGTGGCGAGGCCGTCATTCCGGGCAACATCATCGTTCGCCAGCGCGGCACCAAGTTCAAGCAGGGCAGCAATGTCGGCATTGGCAAGGATCATACGCTGTTCGCGTTGGTCGAGGGTCATGTGCGCTTCCGCAAGTCGGATGCCGGCACGACCGTGATCGTCGATGCGACCCCGGCAGAGGTTGTTGCTCAGGCGGCTGAATAGCCCCTCTCTTCCGCCGCAAAATTTTAAGGTAAGCTGAGGGGGGCAGGCGACTGTCCCCCTCTTGCTATTTGACGCATCACTATCCGGACCCCAGGCGATGAAGTTTCTCGATCAATGCAAGATCTATGTCCGCAGCGGCAATGGCGGCGCGGGCGCCGTTGCCTTTCGGCGTGAGAAATTCATCGAATTCGGCGGGCCGGATGGCGGCGATGGCGGGCGCGGCGGCGATGTCTGGGTGGTCGCGCAAAAGGACCTCAACACGCTGATCGATTTTCGCTACCAGCAGCATTTCAAGGCGCGCAGCGGCACCGGCGGCATGGGCCAGAATCGCAGCGGGCCAAAGGGCGAGGATATCGAGATCAAGGTTCCGGTCGGAACCCAGATCATGGACGAAGAGAACGAGGAAGTGCTCTACGACATGACCGAGGTCGGTCAGCGCGTCTGCCTATGCAAGGGTGGGGATGGCGGCTTCGGCAACGCGCATTACAAGACCTCGACCAATCGCTCGCCGCGCCAGCATGGTGTCGGCTGGCCGGGGGAGGAGCGCTGGATTTGGCTGCGCCTCAAACTGATCGCCGATGCCGGGCTGGTCGGTCTGCCCAATGCCGGCAAATCGACCTTCCTTGCGGCCTCGTCACGGGCGAAGCCGAAGATCGCCGACTATCCCTTCACCACCTTGGCGCCACAGCTTGGCGTGGTCGGCATCGATGACCGCGAATTCGTGCTGGCCGATATTCCAGGGCTGATCGAGGGCGCGCATGAAGGCGCTGGTCTTGGCGACCGCTTCCTCGGCCATGTCGAACGCTGCGGCGTGCTGCTGCATCTGATCGATGCGACCTCCGACGACGTGGCGACGGATTACGAGATCATCCGCAACGAGCTCGCCGAATACGGTCACGGCCTCGACGAAAAGCCCTCGATCGTGGCGCTCAACAAGATCGATGCGCTGACCATGGAAGACATCGCGGTCCAGCGCATGTTGCTGGAGGAGGCGAGCGGCGGCGATGTCCGCCTGGTCTCCGGTGCGACCGGCAAGGGCGTTATCGATATCCTGCGCGAGATCGCAGCTGCGGTCGATGCCGATCGCGAAGCCCGCGACACAACCAAAAAGCCGCTGTCAGAACCCGCCCTCCCATGAGCCGCCCGCTACCGTCCGGTGATATCCGCTTGTTTGAATCAATGCGGCTGGTGGTCAAGATCGGCTCGGCGTTGCTGGTCGATGAGACCGCCGGCGATATCCGCCATGACTGGCTGAACTCGCTGGCCGACGATGTCGCGATGCTGCGCGCGCGCGGCATTGAGGTGGCGATTGTGACCTCGGGCGCCATCGCGGTCGGCCGCCGGCATTTGGGGCTGGTCGGCCGACCCCTGAAGCTCGAGGAAAAACAGGCCGCCGCCGCGACCGGCCAAATCCGCCTCGCCTATGCCTATCAGGCGGCGCTGGCGCGGCATCATCTGACGGTCGCCCAGATCCTGCTGACGCTGGAGGATACAGAGGAGCGGCGCCGGCATCTGAATGGCCGCGCCACCATGCAGACCTTGCTGGCGCTCGGCGCTGTGCCGATCATCAATGAGAACGACACGGTTGCCACCTCAGAAATCCGCTTCGGTGATAATGACCGGTTGGCCGCCCGCGTCGCCCAGATGATCAGCGCCGATACGCTGGTGCTGCTATCCGATATCGATGG
>CAIZEE010000428.1 GCA_903931835.1 uncultured Elstera sp. | reverse complement strand
GCTGATCGGCCAATTGCCCAATGTAAACCTGTTCTGCCGGGTCAACCCGCAGCAGAAGCATCGAGTACTGCTGGCGCTGAAACGGCTCGGACATATCGTGGGCTTCATGGGCGACGGCATCAACGACGCTCCGGCACTCCACGCCGCCGATGTCGGCATCTCGGTCGACGGCGCCGCCGACGTGGCGCGCGCGGCGGCCGATCTGATCCTATTGGAACATGACCTCTCGGTGGTCCGCGAGGCCGTCACTTATGGCCGCAACACGGTTCAGAACGTCTCAAAATACGTGCTGATGGGCTCCAGCTCGAATTTCGGCAACATGTTCAGCATGGCGGGAGCGGCCCTCTTTTTGCCATTTCTACCAATGTTGCCAATCCAGATTCTCCTGAACAACCTGCTCTACGACATCTCCGAGATCGCGATCCCGTTCGATCTGGTTGATCCGGAGGCGATCGTGCGGCCCGTAAAATGGGACGTGAAATTGATCGAGCGATTCATGCTGGTGTTTGGGCCGGTCAGTTCAGTGTTCGATTTCCTGACCTTCTATGCCCTGCTCTACCTCGTCGGCGCCGATGAAGCACAATTCCAGACTGGCTGGTTCATCGAATCCATAACCACCCAAATACTGGTGGTGTTCGCCATCCGCACGCGCCGGCGGTTTTTCCAGAGCCGACCGCATAAGCTGCTGATAGCAATGGCGCTCAGCACCGTCGCCGTTGCGATCGCATTACCGCTGCTGCCTTTCGGACATTGGTTTGGTTTCGTCGAGCCGCCCGCGATGTTCTTCGTCTATTTGACGGGCGGTACGATTGCCTATTTGGCGATCGTTGAGGGTGTAAAAAGCCTGTTCTACCATGCACGGGTCAACAGCATCTAAAGCGTCTGCGACGTTTCCGTGCGACGCCAACCGGCGGTCACCGCCAAAGCCTGAATGGGCCGCTCGGTCATAGTTACCAGCGGTCCGGCGTGGACAGTTGCGGTATTGCCATCCTGCGACAGAAAATCGCCTTCGGATAACAGAGCGCCCGCGATCGGCCATTGGCGTCGGATGAGATCGATGTCTAGGCCGGGCCAGGCCACGACGCAGACCTTGCCAAGCTTGCCTGCGACCGCCCCACTCAGTACGCCCGCCCGCTTGGCAAGACAATGCCACCTAGCGTTTCCATCGTGTGCTGGCCGATCATCGCTTCCTCATCGGTCGGCACGACGTGGACTTCCACCTCACTGCCCGGAGCGCTGATAAGAGTGGTGCCTGGACCCGGCGTCGGGTCACCCGGCACGACGCCCAGCCAGCGCAGGCGTTCGCAGACGGCTTTGCGGATTGCTGGCGCGTGCTCGCCAATACCGGCCGTAAAGACGAACCCATCGATCCCGCCCATCGACGCAGCAAGCGCCGCCGTCTCGCGCGCGATCCGGAACACAAATAGCTCGACCGCCTCGCGCGCATGGGGGTCGGCGCTGGCGAGCAGAAGCCGCATATCGCTCGATTGGCCCGAAACACCCAGCAGGCCTGATTGCTTGTAGAGAACCTGTTCCACTTGGGCGGCCGACAGATGCATTTGCTGCAACATGTACAGCAGCACACCGGGATCGATGGTGCCGCAACGCGTGCCCATCATCAGCCCATCGAGCGCTGTGCACCCCGTCGTTGTGTCGACGCTTCGGCCGTTCGCCATCGCACAAAGGCTTGCTCCGCTGCCCAGATGTGCCGCGATGACGCGACCGGTGGCCAGGTTGGGCGCGATCTGGCGCAGCTGACCGGCGATGTATTCGTATGACAACCCGTGGAACCCGTAACGCCGCACGCCGTCATCCTCGTACGCACGAGGCAAAGCAAAACGCGTGGCTACCGACGGAATGGTGTGATGGAACGCAGTGTCGAAGCAGGCGACCTGCGGCAAGCGCGGCCGCAGCTTCATTATAGTTCGCACCGCCGCCAGGCTGTGCGGTTGATGCAGCGGCGCAAACGGCGTCAATGCGTCCAGTGACGTCAGCACCTCATCGGTCAGGCGCACCGGGCCAGTAAACGCCCGACCACCATGAACCACCCGATGCCCGACGGCGGCGAGCGGGCATGTATCGAGATGCCGGTCAACCCAGCCAAGCAGGGAGTCCAGCAGAGCTTCGTCGCTTTGACGTTCGCCACTGGACCACCGCTTTTCATCCAAAACGGCGCCCTTGGCGTCATGCGCAACGAAACGCTGCGCCGCCCCGATCTCCTCAATCGCCCCGCGCGAATCGAGAGCGAGTTTGCCGTCCGCCGTGGCCGTATAGAGCGCGAATTTAACGCTGGAGGATCCGGCATTGAGCGCCAGGATTGCACCGTTCATAGGATCGCGGTCCCGGCAACGCGCCGTGCCTGAATCATCAATACCGCAAGGGCGCAGGATGCCACATGGGCGCGGGCAGAATCAGCGCGGCTGGTCAGAATGATCGGCACGCGCGCGCCCAAGACGATACCCGCCGCATCCGCGCCGGCCAGGAACGTCAGTTCCTTCGCCAGCATATTCCCAGCCTCGAGATCCGGCACCACCAGGATATCGGCTCGGCCGGCAACATTGGAGAGAATACCCTTCTGCTTTGCTGCCTCAAGGCTGACGGCGTTGTCGAAAGCGAGCGGACCATCGACGATGGCGCCGGTGATCTGGCCGCGATCTGTCATCTTGCACAAGGCGGCGGCGTCGAGAGTGGACTGCATGGCGGAATTGACGACCTCGACAGCGGCGAGGATCGCCACACGCGGGGTTGCGATGCCGATGACATGGGCCAGATCAACTGCGTTCTGAACGATATCCCGTTTGTCATCCAAATTCGGCGCGATGGTCACCACCGCGTCGGTGATCAGCAACAGACGGGGATATGAGGGCACATCCATGGCGTAAACATGACTAAGCCGCCGCTCGGTCCGCAATCCGGTGTCGGCCAGCATGACCGCATGGAGCAACTCTTCGGTGTGCAACGAGCCCTTCATCAGCAGGACAGCTTCGCCCGACCGGACAAGCGCCACGGCCCGCAACGCGGAGTCGTGACTATGTGGCGCGTCGACCAGGCGGTAGCGGCTGATATCGATCTTAGCGTCGGCTGCTACGGCGCGGATTTTCGCCTCCGGCCCCACCAGAATCGGCGTAACCAGCCCCTGTTCGGCGACCTCGACGACAGAACGGAGCGAGAGCGCGTCGCAAGGATGAGCCACCGCGAGCGATAGCGCCGGGCGATCCGAGAGGCGTGCGAGCAAGTCTTTGAAGCGATGAAGAGTGCTATCGTTCCGAACATCGTTCGCTGAAGGGGCGGCAATCACGGGCGGCTCCTTGGTTCAGGACCGCTCGGGCGTAGTTGCATTATCTGGATCGCAGCCTCCGCCCACCGCACTATGCGGCAGCGACTGAAACCGCCGCCTTCAGGCCAGTGTGGGTGTCAATGGAGCTGGGACTGGTACTATCGAGGATGACCTTGGCACGGGCGATTTCCGATTGGGAGCCATGGGCCATAACCAGAAATCCGTCCGCCTTCACCGCAGTTTCGTATTTGAGGACGCTGTCTTTTGGCACGCCGATACCGGCCAGTGCCGCGCCAAGAGCGCTCAACCCGCCGACCACGACCGCACTCT
Source organism: uncultured Elstera sp. (assembly GCA_903931835.1). Lineage (GTDB taxonomy): Bacteria > Pseudomonadota > Alphaproteobacteria > Elsterales > Elsteraceae > CAIZEE01. Next base: position 2,480 of record CAIZEE010000428.1, on the reverse strand, counting down.
CAACCACCGAGATGACCGTCGCCGCCAGGTAACCAAGCACGACGACATGGCCGATCACGGGAATAGTCATAAACAAGCCGCCGAGAAACAGCCCCCAGAGCCCACCCCAGAATGCGCCGCGTAGCCCCCAGAACTTCACGCGATCACCGGTATTGTAGAAGCCTACGACTTGTTCTTCAGTGTGATAGCCCTTGCCCACGACGCTGAGGCTCGTCATCGCGAAACCGGCAGCTGTGAGTTTTTTCACGGCATCGTCCGCAGACGCGTGATCAGCAAAGACAGCAATAACGGCGTTATCATTTTCCATGATCGGTCCTCGGTGGGCAGGAAACGGTAGCGCGAACAAAGCGATCGTCCGCGTCTTCACCACCTATATCGACCATCACGGGATCGGATGGCAGTATCGGAAACTACCTAGCCAGCGTGACCAAGAAGAACCCCATCCATGACGCAATTACAGAGACATATACGCGCCAGCGCCGCTACTTACGCAGCGCTTACTGGGCGGCGAAACGGCTTAACGATTATATCACTACGCCGTTGGTTGTGCGTTCTGAGACATCGGTGACAGATCGTTCCGGAGACATGGGTAACACTTTTCGCTCTTTTAGGAGAGCGGAGGGTGTTGATGCCGGGGACGCGAGCTCCTCTTCCGATTCGATATTATCGAGCGGCGAGTTTGCGGCGCGAGCCTCGGAAACTACCTAACCAGCTCGATGCTTGGATAATCGGTGTAGCCATGCGCGCCACCGCCGTAAAACGTGTCCTGCCCCATCAATGCATTGAGTGGCGCATCCAGCTTCAGACGCTGGACCAGATCAGGATTGGCCATGAACCATCGTCCGAACGACACCAGATCGGCGCGGCCGCTCGCCACCGCATTAATCGCCATCTGTCGGTCATAGCCGTTATTGACCATCCAAATGCCACGGAACCGATCGTGCAGGGCCGCGTAATCGAACGGGATACTGTCCCTGGCGCCACCGGTTTCGCCTTCAACAACGTGCAGATAGGCCAAGCCCAGAGGATTAAGGCCCTCGACGACATGATTGAAGAGAGCCTGCGGATCGCTGTCGTGCGAATCTCCGGCGGTGGAGACCGGCGAGATCCGAACGCCCAGCCGATCGGCGCCGATCGCCTCCACGCAACCCCTCGTGACTTCGAAAAGCAAGCGAGCGCGATTCTCGATAGCACCGCCATAGGCGTCGGTGCGCTTGTTGGTGCCGTCGCGCAAGAACGCGTCGAGCAGATAACCGTGCGCCCCATGCAGTTCGACCCCATCAAAGCCGGCATCCATCGCCCGCATGGACGCATAGCGGAAATCCTCGATGATGCCTGGGATCTCTTTCAACTCGAGCGCGCGGGGCGTTGATACCTCGACAAAGCCTTGCCCGATGATGAAGGTTTGCGTGTTCGCCCGGATCGCCGAAGGCCCCACGGGCGCCTGACTGTCTTTCTGGAAGCTGGTGTGAGAGACGCGACCGGTGTGCCAGAGCTGAACAACAATGGTGCCACCCTTCTCATGAACCGCGTCCGTAACCCGCTTCCAGCCTCGAACCTGTCCGTCGGTATAGCAGCCGGGTGTACCGCCATAACCTTGAGCCTGGGCGGAAATCTGTGTCGCTTCAGCGATGATCAGCCCCGCCGTGGCGCGCTGTGCGTAATACTCAGCGGCAAACGGCCCCGGCGCCAGGTCTGGACCGGCGCGATTGCGCGTGAGCGGCGCCATGACAATGCGATTGGCGAGTTTGAGAGCGCCCGCCTGCGTGGGCTCGAACAGGGCCTGAGGCGAACGGCGTTGATAGGTTCTAGTCATTGTAGCTCCTCCGTCGATTATGGATTCGAAAGGCCTGATATCGAGGGCACGAACGCTGTGCGCACGACGTTTCTGACCGCGTCGGCGCCAAGGGCTACGGACGCGCCAGTATCTCGTCGGCTTTTTGATCGATCTCAGCCTTTTCGGCCGATGAGATTCGGCCGCGATTGAACTCCTCCGCCGCCCGTGCCTTGGCATTGCGCGCATGGCTGGCGTCAGGCATCGGATAGGCGCGCTTGCCAGGCAGTCCGAAGTCCTCGTCGGCCAGCGCGTTACGCTCGTTCGTTGTTAACTCGCCCAAGATCGCCTCCAGTCAGTGCCCGCTGTAGTCGCCAGCGGCGCGCCGAAGTTCAATGGACCTCGCGACGGTGTTTCTGCATGCGTTCGCACCGACGAAAGAGCAGTTCGTGCTGTCGAAGCCAGAAAGTCGCCCGGTTTGGTTCGGCTAAACCAGAGTCGGAAACTACTCAGTGGGCCCGAGCAAAGCTGGAGCGGAATAAGGCAACTGCTCGGTGAACCAAGGGCTATAGGTCGAGGGACGGGTCGCCCCGCAGGCTCGCCCCCAGCCCGTAGGTGGAACATATGGGCTGCAGTTGAAGCAGGAGATCAAGAAAATCGGGCATTAACTTCAGACGGGCGGCTGCGGGGCCGAATTGGTCAGGCG
>CAIZEE010000427.1 GCA_903931835.1 uncultured Elstera sp. | reverse complement strand
CCTCGGCCAGCGCCAAGGGCAGGCGGTTGTCGAGCCGCGCCATCGCATGGGTGGTCAGTGTCGCCGCCACCAGCACGGCGACCGCCAGAATGCCGAGCGCAACCGGCCTAACCGGCGCCTCACCGCTGGTCAGAGCGGTGACGACAATGGCGACCACCATGGTCGCAGCATGCGTTACCGAGAATTGGGCGACCAGGGCGCTTGCCCAGGTGATGTCGGCGGTGTCGACCAGGATGCTGGCCTCAACCAGCAGGCTGATCAGCCCGATCAGGGCAAGCGACGCGGCGCTCCAGAAGATCAGCCGCCGACAGCGCCGCAGGATATCGGATGCTGCCTCTCCCAGCCGGACGTCGAAGGGACGGATGACCAGCAGAACGAACGCGATGCCGCCGACGACGAAGGATTGCGCAACCACCTCAGCGCCGGATAGCAGGACGCTCAGCAGTCCGAAGATATCGATGAGAAGCGCCATACGCGGATCAGTCGGCCTTGACGGTAAACGGGATATCGCCGCGGGTGATATGGCCGTCGACCGACAGAACCTGCCAACGCAGGCGATAAGCGCCGGGGGCAAGGCCGCCCGCCTTGCTGATCACCGTCGCCGCAGTTGAGTCGGCCGATATGGCCAAATCTTGCTTGCTGCCGTCGGACAGGAACAATTGCAGGCGCGAGCGGGTCAGATCGATCCGGCTGTTATAGGTCAGTTTGATGTCGACATCGGGGCCGGCGACTGTGCTGCCAACTGCCGGCACCGAATCCGTGATGATGGCATGGGCGAAGGCGGTGTTGAGCGCACCTAACGTGACCAGCGCGACGATGAACAGTCTGGTGCAGATCGACCCAATCGCAGAACGAATAAGCATAAGGAAACTCTCGCGTTTGGCTGCCCGGGACCGGTCAGCGGCTGAACTTTATCCATGCCGGTTCGACGCCGAAAGGCCTAAACATGGGCCATGTCGTCGCGGTGTTGTGGGGAGTGGGGCGAACAGGCCTATTCGACGCGTTCCCAGATCTGCGACCGGCCCAGCAATGAGATCCCGAGATAGCCCCTCAGCTTCAGTTTCTGGCCGCTATCCTGAAGCTGGAATTTGCAGCGATAGACCGATCCGGTATCGGGGTCGAGAATGTCGCCGCCGGCATATTCGTCGTCGTCCCAGGCGACGTGCCGCATGATCACCAGCCCGATCATCGGCTGGTTTTTGCGCTCGTCATCGCAGGCGGTGCAGACGCGGTTCTCGGCACCTGGCGTGAAGCTCTGCTCGATCTTGCCGTAGAAGGCGCCATTCTGTTCGTAGATCCGCACCAGGCCGCGCGCCTCACCCGTGTGATCGTCAAAAGTCCGCCACAGGCCGGCTGGCGAATTCGCGTCGCCCGCATGAGCGGCGGTGAGGGGGGCGGAGCATACGGCGATCGCCAGGAGCAAGGCCGCTAGACGAATTTTGGCGAGCATGTTCACCCCAAATAATTCGTACGTGCGCCGGGGATACTTGTCCCTAACGCGCGCCGCGTATCCCCGCCGCGAGATCGCGGACCAGGGCCAGCACCGATGGAATCAAGGTCGCGTCAGCCTTGCCGGCCTTATCGAGATGGCGGGCAAGTTCGTTGACCAGGCTTGATCCCACCACCACAGCATCGGCAGAACGCGCGATATCACGGGCTTGTTCCGGCGTCTTCACGCCAAATCCAACGGCGATCGGCATATCGGTCTTGGCCTTTAGCCTGGCGACCGCCGCGCTGATGTCGCCCGATGTCGCCGAGCGTGTGCCGGTAACGCCCGTGATCGCGACGTAGTAGACAAAGCCTGTGCCGTGTTCGAGCACCGCTTCCAGGCGGTCATCGGTCGTCGTGGGGGCAGCCAGATGGATGAAATCGAGGCCGACGCGGTTGGCCTGCAGGCAGAGCTCATCGTCTTCTTCGGGCGGCAGATCGACGATGATCAGCGCGTCGATACCGGCCTCCTTGGCATCGACGACGAACCGGTCGACGCCGTAGCGATGGATCGGGTTGAAATAGCCCATCAGGATGATCGGGGTATCCTGATCGTGCTCGCGGAACCGCTGCACCATGCCGAGAACGAGCCGGAGCTTGGTGCCGGCACGCAAGGACCGGAAGCCCGCCTCCTGGATCGAGGGCCCGTCGGCCATCGGGTCGGAGAAGGGCATGCCGACTTCGATCAGATCGGCGCCTGCTGCGGGCAGTTCGGCCAGCAGCTTTTCAAACGTCGCGCCATTTGGGTCGCCGGCCATGAAATAGGTGATCAGCCCGGCGCGATTCTCATCGCGTAGCTTGGCGAAGCGGCGCTGGATCCGGCCGTGTTGTGCGCCGCTCATGCCAGATCCATACCCAACGCTTCCGCCACGGTGAAAATGTCCTTATCACCGCGGCCACATAAATTGACGACCAGCAAATGGTCACGCGGCAAAGTCGGCGCCAGCTTGGCGACATAGGCGAGCGCGTGCGACGGCTCCAGTGCCGGAATGATGCCTTCAAGTTTCGAACACAGCTGGAACGCATCGAGGGCTTCCAGATCGGTCGCCGAGACATAAGTCACCCGGCCTTCGTCGTTCAGCCAGGCATGTTCAGGACCGATGCCGGGGTAGTCGAGCCCGGCCGAAATCGAATGCGCATCGGCGATCTGGCCGTCTTCATCCTGCAGCAGATACGTCCGGTTGCCGTGCAGCACGCCCGGTATGCCGCCATTCAGCGAGGCCGCATGCTTGCCGCTTTCAATGCCGTGGCCGGCAGCCTCGACGCCATACATCTTGACGGTCGGATCATCGAGGAAGGGGTGGAATAGGCCCATCGCGTTCGACCCGCCGCCGATTGAGGCGACCAGGCTGTCGGGCAGGCGGCCTTCAGCTTCCTGCATCTGCCAGCGGAGTTCGTTGCCGATGACGGATTGGAAGTCGCGCACCATTTCGGGGTACGGATGCGGCCCGGCGACGGTGCCGATAATGTAAAAGGTCTCCTCGACGTTGGCGACCCAGTCGCGGAGCGCCTCATTCATCGCGTCCTTCAAGGTACGCGTGCCTGATTTGACGGGCACAACCTCGGCCCCCAGCAGACGCATGCGGAAGACATTCGGCCGCTGCCGCTCGATATCGACCTCGCCCATATAGATGACGCAGGGCAGGTTGAAGAGCGCACAGACCGTGGCGGTGGCGACGCCATGCTGACCCGCACCCGTCTCCGCAATGATCCGGCGCTTGCCCATCCGGCGGGCCAGCAGAATCTGGCCCATGCAGTTATTCACCTTGTGCGCGCCGGTATGGTTCAACTCGTCGCGTTTAAGATAAATCTTGGCGCCGCCGAAACGCTCGGTCAGCCGTTCGGCAAAGAACAGCGGGCTTGGCCGGCCGACATAATGTTTCAGGTAATACTCAAGCTCCGACGCGAAGCTCGGATCTGCCTTGGCCGCGCGATAGGCGCGCTCCAGTTCCAGAATCAGCGGCATCAATGTCTCGGCGACGAAGCGCCCGCCGTAAATGCCGTAGTGACCGCGCTCGTCCGGCCCGCCGCGATATGTATTCGGTTTTGCCATGATGGCGGCAATCTAGCCGGGAGCTTCACGGAAATCCAGGCAGGTTTACTGCCTGGATATCCGTTTCGTGACGCTATCTGGGTGGCACACCGGGCATGCGGTCTTCTGCCTGACGCTTCACCATCCAGCCTGGATATTCGGGGGCGAGTTTGCTGGCCTCGTCGAGTGACGCCAATTCCGCTGCGCTGAGCGTGATCTCGCTGGCGGCGATATTATCATCCAACTGTTCGATACGCTTGGCGCCGATGATGACACTGGTCACCGATGGCTGATGCAACAGCCAGGCGATCGCAATGCGCGCGACCGAGACGCCGTGAGCCGCTGCGATCGGCTGCATCGCCTCGATAATGCCATAGCTGTGTTCGACATCGATCGGCGGGAAATCGAAGGTGCTGCGCCGCGCGTCCTTCGGGCCATCCTGGCCGCGCGTGAACTTGCCGCTAAGGAACCCGCCGGCAAGCGGGCTCCACACCAGCAGCCCGACTTTCTGGTCGAGCAGCATCGGCACCGTCTCGCGCTCCAGATCGCGTCCGGCGAGCGAGTAATAGGCCTGCAATGTCTCGAACCTCGCGGCGTTCGTCTTATCGGCAATGCCGATCGCCTTCATGATTTGCCAGGCCATCATGTTGGAGCAGCCGACGTAGCGGACATAACCCTGAGAGACCAGCGTATCGAGGGCGGCGACCGTCTCTTCGATCGGCGTCACCGGATCCGCACCATGCACCTGATAGAGATCGATGTAGTCCAGTTGCAGGCGCTTCAGGCTCGCCTTGCAGCCCTCGATGATATGGCCGCGCGACAGCCCAACCTGATTGACGCCGGCGCCGACTCGCGAGCGGACCTTGGTTGCCACGACCAGCTGCTCGCGCTCGATTTTCAGATCGGCGAGGGCGGCCCCAACCAGCGTTTCCGACTGCCCATAGGCGTAGACATCGGCGGTATCGATGAAATTAACGCCGGATTCGACGGACCGTGCGATCAGTTTTGTCACTTCGGTCTGTTCCAGCGCACCCATTGCCTTCCACCAGCCTTCTCCACCGAAGGTCATGGTGCCGAGGCAGATTTCGGAGACGAACAGGCCGGTGCGGCCGAGCTGACGGTATTTCATGTCGGGGGTTCTCGCTGATTGATAGGGGGCTGGGCTAATGCGGTTTGGGCGGCTTCGCGGTCGATGGCGGAGCGGGTGTCTTGCCGAAATGGCCGTCAATCAGGCTCCACATCGCAACCTCATAGCGGCTGGCCGCCGGCAGGGTAGGGTCGTCATTGGATGCTTTCACTGCAGTCTGCTCAATATCGCGTTGCAGCGCGGCATTGTAATCGATCATGGCATAGAGCGGCTGGGTCGCAAAGAACGGCGCATTCAAACTGGCGTCAAACCTTACAATCATCGGGTCGCTGGACGCGATGCCGAGGAACCCGCCATCCTCGAGCGTCACAGCTTGTGCAAAGGCGACGCTGCGCGCACGCATCCGGGCCGGCACGGCCCGTTCACGTACACCTCTGGATGCCGGCACGGCCATCGGACACGAAGCTGGCTCGGCGAACGGCAGCGCAGGATCGACCAGCCGGGCGATCAGGTGCTCCGACTGAATCTGCCCGGCCGTGTCTTTCACGGTCAGCCATGTGGTGTAAGGCGTGTGGCAAACCCCCGATTCCGTCGCAACAACCCGGTGATCCGGCGGCAGGGAAAGCTCGGCCTGCAGCGAATGGACGCTATAGGCGTTACGCTGCCGGGCCACCGCGTATTCACGGATCAGCGACAGCAGGGGCGACCTGTCTTCTGCCGTTCGCACCAATTCAAACCGGATCTGATGAGCGAACAGCGCGTATGAGCGGTAATAGGATTTGTGGTCGGTGCCGGCATAACCGTAGAGAACCTCGACATCGCCGTCCTGTGCTTCGAACACGCGATAGACGGCCAGCACCGATTTGCTGCCCTGCCGCATGGATTCCGCCGGTAGCAACGCGCCCTGGAAATCATGCCTGCTCAGCAGGTCGGCCAGCGCCGGCGGGGCTTCGCCGGGGGGCGCCTGCGCCAATACCGGGATGGCGATCAGCACGGTCGCCAGTGACACAAAAAATCCCCGCCAAAACCTGCGTTGGTTATGTCTCCAGTCTCTCTTTTTTACGTTGTTGGTCAGCCGTGCCACCAAATATGGGGGTGATATTGTCTCGCGAAACAACGCGTCGTGTGTGCTATGCAAAATTAATCGTACTATACGATCCGATTTGCGCTAAAAAGGCACCGCAAATCGCGCGGCCAGAAGGTGATACGCCCCACTGCCCCCGATGGCTCGCTCCCTGGTTCATAATTATTGGCTTCCGGCAGAGTTCCCGATGAGACGCTTGTTCACGTTTTTGGCCCTTGTTGCCGCCATAGCTTCGGTGTCGGCGCCGCACAATGCGCGAGCTGAGGCGCCGGGGACTGTGATTGCGGTTTATGGCGACTCGCTGGCCGACGGGTTGTGGAGCGGGTTGTACGATCTGACGAAATCCATGCCGACGGTCAGGCTGCTGCGCCATTCCCATATCGGCACCGGCCTGTCGCGGCCGGATTATGCGACGTGGCAGAACGAAGTGACGGCCGAACTCGACAGCGATGGCGATACAGTGGTGGTCATCATGGTCGGCGTCAACGACATGCAGGGTATCAGGGGCGATGATCGCCGCGGCTTTTCGTTCAAATCGCCTGGCTGGGCCAACGTCTACAACGCGCGGATCGATTGGCTGCTCGGCCAGATCAAGCAGCGTCAGATTCACGCGATCTGGGTCGGCTTGCCCGTAATGCGCAAGGCCGAAACCGATGAGGATGCAAAATATCTCTCGCAGCTGTTTGAAACGGCAACCAAACGCAATGATGCGCTGTTCATACCGCTCTATAAGGACTTCGCGGATGCCGACGGCAATTTCATTCCGCGCATCGACGATGACAAAAAGCGCAGCCATCCGTTGCGCGGCGAGGATGGCATTCATTTCACCGGTTACGGCTATCAATTGGTGGCAGCCAAAGTGCTAGAGCGTATCAAGCAGATAGAGGCCGCTTCCGGCCTGACGCCAGGCGGCGAGTAGGACCTTGTCTATGCGCTGGTTGCCGCTCCTTGCGCTGATTGCAGTCAGCCTGATCACCGCTTGCGATACCAAGACCGCCGCCCCGCCGCCGTCGCCGGCGCCAACCCCCGTGGCGCCACCACCACCGGTCGCAACGCAGACGCCTGAGTTTTTCCCCGGCCGGACGCAAATGCGCGCTGATGGCACGCTGGCGGCCTTTTTCCGCCGGCTGGCGGCGCTGGAGGCGACCAAGAGCGGTCGGCTCGATATTCTGCAATTGGGCGACAGTCATACCGCCGGTGGGGCGTTGAGCGGCCGTTTGCGAGATGATCTGCAAGGGCGTTTTGGCGCGCTTGGCCCCGGTTTTATGGTGCCGGGCGAGCCGTTCCCCGGATCGCAACGCCCCGATGTGACCGTGACGACCAGCGGCAAGTGGCAGTACTACGATAGCCTGATGGGGCCTCAGCAAAGCTGGGGCTTGTCGGGTTTTGTCGCGCGCAGCCGATCGCCCGGCGCGTCAATGAGCCTTTCGACCAAAGATGCCGACGGGTTTGATACGGTAACGCTGGACGTGGTTCATCAAATCGGCGGCGGCGATCTGGTGGTCACGATTGATAACGTCGTGGTGCAGTCGATCCCAACGCACGGTGTTGCCGGCCAAGTTGAGATCGTTACGATTCGCGCGAAATCCGGCCATGTCCTGAAGTTGAGCGCGCATGACGCAAAGCCGGTCGATCTGATCGGCTGGTCGTTTGAGCGCAATCGCGGCGGTATCGTGTTCGACAGCGCCGGCGTGGTCGGCGCCAGGATCACGGTGATCAATCGCTGGGATCCGGCGATCGTTGCCGAGGAATTGCGCAACCGGGACCCGGCATTGGTGATCCTCGCTTTCGGCACCAATGAAGGGTTCGACCGCGATCTCGATATGGCGGCCTATGGCGAAGCGTTCACCGCGATCACCAGGTCGATCCGCCAGACCCTGCCCAATGCGGCGGTGTTGATTGTTGGATCGCCCGATGGGCAGATGCTGCCCAAGGCCTGTCATCCGCAGGCAGCGGTCAAGCAATGCGGCGAGGCGGCACCCCCACCCGGCAAATGCGCCTGGTATACCCCGACCAACCTGGTGCCGCTGCGCGATCTGCAACGCAAGATCGCCGAACGAGAGGGCATCGCCTTCTGGGATTGGTCGCAGGTGATGGAGCCGGTCTGTGGCATCGATCGTTGGGTTCGCGCGACGCCGCCGCTCGCCCGCGACGATCATATCCATCTGACCCGCGCCGGGTATGAGCGCAGCGCCGATAACCTGTTTGGCTGGTTGATGGATCAGTATCAGCTGTTTAAACAGGGCAAGCCGGCGTTGACGTATTAAGACACGGGGGCCTAAGCGCCGATGCTGTTCCCCACGCTGAATTTCGGCCTGTTCTTTGTGCTGGTATTCGCCGTGTCTTGGGCGCTCGCCGGCCGGCCGCAGATGCGGACCGGCTTTCTCAGCCTGGCGAGTTACGTGTTTTACGGCTGGTGGGATTGGCGGTTTGTCTTCCTGCTCGCCGGCAGCACGGTCTTCAACTATCTGGCTGGCCGGCTGATCGCCGGCGAGGATGATCGGCAGCGGCGCAAAATCATCGTAGGCCTGGCGGTCGCGGTTAATTTGGGCCTGCTCGGCTTCTTCAAATATGCCGGGTTCTTCGCCCAGGCGATCAACGACGCCAGCGGGGCTCTGGGCGGCGGGCCGCCGGTCGGCTTCCTCGCCATGGCGCTGCCGATCGGCATCTCCTTCTATACCTTCCACGGCATTTCCTATCTGGTCGATCTCCATCGCGGCACGCTGAAGGTGCCGGCCAGGTTCCTCAATCTGTTGCTCTATATCTCGTTCTTCCCGCAGCTTGTCGCCGGGCCGATCGTGCGCGCGTCGCATTTTCTGCCGCAAATCGCCGAGACCCCCGATCCAAACGATATAAGGGCGACGCGGGCTTTCCTGCTGATCCTCGGCGGGTTGTTCAAGAAAATGGTCGTGGCGAATTATCTCGCCACCGATCTGGTCGATCCGGTTTTCTTCGATCCGTCCCAATTCGGCGCCGCCGATCTGCTGTTCGCGACTTATGGCTACGCGCTGCAGATCTATTGCGATTTCAGCGCCTATACCGATATTGCGATCGGTATTGCCGCTTTGCTCGGCTACCGCTTCCCGCAGAATTTCAATCAGCCTTATCGCTCAAGCGGCTTGAGGGAATTCTGGCAGCGCTGGCACATCTCGCTATCGACCTGGCTGCGCGATTATCTCTACATCCCGCTCGGCGGGAACCGGGGCGGATGGAAGCGCTATCGCAATCTGATGATCACGATGCTGCTGGGCGGGCTGTGGCATGGAGCCGCCTGGCACTTCGTTATTTGGGGCGGGCTGCATGGCACGGCTTTGGTGGTCGAGCATCTGGCAGCCCGGCGCAGCGCTCCCACCACCGGTTTGCCCCGTGCGCTGGCGATCATTGCCACGTTCCATTTCGTCTGCCTGACCTGGATTTTCTTCCGGTCGACGGATTTGACGGCGGCGTTCGACTTCATCGGCGGCTTTGCCCGCTGGGACGTAGCCGCGCAGCAGATCAAGCCGTTGACGCTGCTGCTGATCGCCGGCGCTTTGGCGAGCCAGTTCCTGCCCGCCGATCGTCTGGCGCGGATCGAGGCCTGGTGGGTGCGGTTTCCGATGGCGGCTCAGGGTGCCGCAGTGGGATTCGCCATTGTGTTGCTCGCCGCCTGCAGTCCGGACGGCGTCCCGCCCTTCATCTACTTCCAATTCTGATGGGTGCGGCTGCATGACCATCCATCATTATGACCCAGTAGAGGTGATTGAGGGCGCCACGCCGTTCCGCTTACGCGCCGTTACGCTGGCGCTGGCCGCTGCTGCTCTGATCATGCTGCTGTTCGGGGCGAAGCCGCTGCTCGATTGGGTGAATGGCTTGCCGATTGGTCCTACCAGTGACGCCCTGCTTGGTCTCGGCATTTTCTGGTCCAATCTCTGCGATAGGCTCGGCCTGAACACCGTCTTTAGCGCGACGCAGGATTGGTTCCGGCAATTCCAGGCGCTGGGGTTTTGAGCTAATGTCGGGGCAGTCGCGCATCGGAGGCCCCTCATGTTTGATCATCTCGGTTTCTCGGTAACCGATCTCAACCGCTCAAAGGCGTTCTATAGCGCCGCACTTCTGCCAGTCGGCGTCGTACTGCTGATGGAACTGACGGCGGAGCAGACCGGGGGGCAGTCCTATGCGGGTTATGGCGCAGGCGACAAAGCATTCTTCTGGATCGGCGATGGCGAGCCCCTGTCAGGCTCGGTGCATGTCGCGTTCCCTGCACCAACTCGCAAGGCGGTCGACGCCTTCTACACCGCAGCCATCGCTTCCGGTGGCAAGGATAACGGCCCGCCCGGACTCCGCGCCCATTACGGTCCGGACTATTACGGCGCCTTCGTGCTCGATCCCGATGGTCACAATATCGAGGCGGTCTGCCGTCGGCCCGGCTGATCGGGGCAGCTTGCCATGATCATCGTATTCGGCTCAATCAATCTTGATCTGATTTTTACCATGCCGGAGATACCGGTGCCGGGTCAGACCTTGCTGGCGCGTGCTGCCCGCATTGAGCCTGGCGGCAAGGGGGCTAACCAGGCGGTTGCGGCCGCGCGGGACGGTGCCAGTGTGGCGATGGCCGGTGCGGTTGGACGCGATGCGCTGGCCGATGCGGCCTTGGCGGGTGTGCTGGGGGCTGGTATCGACGTGACGCGCCTTGCCCGTGTCGACGCGACCACCGGGTGCGCCAGCATCATGACCGACGCGGCCGGCCGCAATTCCATCGCCGTGGCCGCAGGGGCGAATATGCTCGCCCGGGCTGACCAGGTGGGGGATGCGGTTCTGGGGCCAAGCGCGATCGTCCTGCTGCAAATGGAAACTGATCCCGGCGAAACCATCGCCCTGATCCGTCGCGCCAAGTCGCTAGGCGCCAGAACCATCCTCAATCTGGCGCCGGCCCTGCCAATGCCGAAGGAGGTGCTGTCGCTGCTCGATCTGCTGATCGTCAATGAGGATGAGGCGGCTTTCGTTGGTACAGCGTTTGGCGTTGGATCAGACGCAGTATCGCTCCATCAGGCACTCGGCATCGCCGTGCTGCGAACCTTGGGCGGTGAGGGGGCGGAGGCTGTATCGGCAGGCGACGTCCTGCGTGTACCCGGCCGGCCGATCGATTGCATCGACAGCACGGCTGCCGGCGACGGGTTTACCGGCGTGCTGGCGGCGTCCCTCGATCGCGGCATGGCGCTGGGTGCGGCGATGGCGCGGGCCAATGCGGCGGCGGCGCTTGCCTGCACCAGGCGTGGCAGCCAGGGCAGCCTGCCCACGCGGGCCGATATCGACGCGTTTATCGCGGCGGCATAGATACGTCGCTCTATTTCCTGGGAAGCTCATCGCCGAACCGAGGCGGCTCGCCGCCCGCCCGCGTCATCAGTTCATCGAATGCCGCCCAATTCGCCCGATTCCGGCGATCCGCGAAATAGCTCAGTGTCCGAAGCGCAGCCACCTTCTCGGCAACGGCGGTCGCGACAAACTGGTTCAGGCTGGTGCCCTCGGACGCCGCCAATTTCTCCGCCTCCGCCTTGATCGAGACAGGTAGGCGAAGCGGGTAAGTCGATGTCCTAGTGCTCATGGAATCCTCTGGATTGCTTCTGAGGGTAATAGAATATGCCGGTTTCCACGACCCGATCCCAGCCTTCGTGAGAATAACCTTGTCAGCAGGCCGGTAATCACTTGATGCTAAAGCTTAATTGCAACTTGTTCAGAGTGACTACCGCATGACCGGTGCTTACCCGCGTGATCTTGTTGGCTATGGCGCCAATCCGCCCGATCCGCGCTGGCCGAACAAGGCCCGGCTTGCCGTGCAATTCGTACTGAATGTGGAAGAGGGCGGCGAAGCCTCCATTCTGCATGGCGATGCGCATGCGGAGGCTTATCTGCATGAGGTTGCCGGCATCCCCGCACTGGTTGGCGTGCGCAATCTGCAGATCGAGTCGGTTTACGAATATGGCAGCCGGGCCGGGTTCTGGCGCTTGCTCCGCTTGTTTGACGAGTATGGCTGGAAGCTGACCATATTCGCCGTCGCCATGGCGCTGGAACGGGTGCCTGAAGCGGCCCGCGCGCTGGTCGAGGCGGGGCATGAGATTGCCAGCCATGGCTGGCGCTGGATCGACTATCAGAACGTCCCGATCGACCAGGAACGCGCCGATATGATGCGCGCGATTGAGACGATAAAGCGTGTGACCGGTGAACGGCCGCTTGGCTGGTATACCGGGCGGCTCAGCCCCAATACGCGCCAGCTTGTGATCGAAGAGGGCGGGTTTCTCTACGATGCCGATGCCTATAACGACGATCTGCCGTATTGGGTGCCAGGCCACGGCGAACCGCAAGGCAAGCCACATCTCGTCATTCCCTATACGCTCGACGTCAACGACATGAAATTCGGCACGTTGCAGGGCTTCAATCAGGGGCAGGATTTCTTCACCTATGCGAAGGACGCCTTCGATGAGCTGTATCGCGAGGGGGCGAGCGCGCCGAAAATGATGTCGATCGGATTGCATTCACGGCTGATCGGCCGGCCGGGGCGCATCGCCGGGCTGCGCCGCTTCCTTGATCATATCCAGGCGCATCACGATGTGTGGGTGTGCCGGCGCGTCGATATCGCCCGGCATTGGATCGAACACCACCCCTGGGTAAAGCCATGACCGACGTCGCCACGCTCAATATGTTGCCGGAGGCGGAGTTCGTGACCGCGCTTGGCGGTTTGTTCGAACATTCGCCCTGGGTTGCCGAACGGGTGGTGGCCGGCCGCCCCTATGTCGACAGTGCCGCTTTGCTCACTGCCATGACTGAAGCTGTCGCGGCCGCGACGGAGGATGAGCAACTCGCTTTGCTCAATGCCCATCCCGAGCTGGCGACACCCCGAACCACGTCGCTTACCGCCGCCTCGGCAGAAGAACAGGCGAGTGTCGGGCTGGATGCGCTGGAGGCGGCGGAGGCCGAAACCTTCGCCGTTGCCAATCACGATTATCGCCAACGTTTCGGCTTCCCTTTCATCATCGCAGTGAAGGGGCAGAGAGACCGCAAGGCGATCCTGGCGGCGTTGTTGGGCCGGCTTAAGAATGACCGCCCAACCGAAATAGCAACGGCGCTGGCCGAGGTTGGCAAGATAGCCGGGTATCGTCTGGCTAAACTGCTATCCCCGCCGGTGGTCGCGAAACTGACCACTCATGTACTCGACACCGCGATTGGGAAACCCGCAGAAGGCCTGGAATTCACGCTGTATTTCTTCGGTAGCGCCGTCTATCGCAAGGTTTACGCCGGTCGGACCAATGGGGATGGCCGGGCCGAGGATGGGGCGCTGCTCGAAGGGGCTGCGCTGCGCCCCGGCGGCTACGAGCTGGTGTTCGAGGTTGGCGCCTATTGGCGGCGGCAGGGGCTCGTCTCGCCCAATTTCTATGACACGATTCCGATTCGTTTTGCTGTCGCGGAGGAGGCGGGGAACTACCACGTGCCGCTGATCCTGTCGCGCTACGGCTATACGACCTATCGCGGTAGCTGAGATGACGCGCGAGACGGTCCGGTTTGTCATGGATGGTGAGGTTCGTAGCCGCAGCAGTGGCGACCCAACGGAAACCGTTCTCGATTATCTGCGCGGTGTCGAAGTTCGCTGTGGCACCAAGGAGGGCTGTGCCGAGGGTGATTGTGGCGCCTGCACCGTGGTGGTGGGTGAGCTTGGGGCCGATGGCGGCGTGCAATACCGCGCGGTCAATTCCTGCATCCTGTTCGTGCCGATGCTGGATGGGCGGGAGCTGATCACGGTTGAGAGCCTGGCCGACAAGGACGGCACGCTGCATCCGGTGCAGCAGGCGATGGTCGATTGTCACGGCTCGCAATGCGGCTTCTGCACCCCCGGTTTTGTCATGTCGATCTATGGGCTGTGGCTTGAT
>CAIZEE010000426.1 GCA_903931835.1 uncultured Elstera sp. | reverse complement strand
TGAACGGTGCGCGCAATATCGAGTTCTGGCAGGCCGCCCGCAAACTGGGCGTGCCGCATAAGGTGTTCATCCAGCCGGGATCGGCTGTCCCGCCCTCCGCCTGGGAGGAGACCGGCGGCTGGTACGGCTATGACGATCAGAAGGCGTTCATGGCGGATAACCTGTCCGTGGTCGGTCTGGACGAGGTGATGGACTGGCCCGCCGTGTGGAACCCGGAGAACCCGGCTTACGACCGCGTCTGGGGCATGATGCGCGCGACCATCGAGCAGCGCGGTGTGGTTGAGGGGCATGGGTCGGGCCTGACCGAAGCGCATGATTCAAGCGCTTTCGCCGCCTCCGGCCTCACCTCCGACCACGAACTCTGGTGCCTCGACGATGCCTGGGAGAAATTGATCCGCGGCGTCTTCATCGAAATTCGCCCGTTCAATTTTCCCGAGATCATTCCAGGGTTGTTGGAACGCGGCCTGACCGACTGGTCGAACGTCGCCTTTACGACCGATGATCGCAGCGTGTCCGAAACGCTGGAGAAGGGGGCGAGCGATTACAACGTGCGTGCCGCGATCGGCTATGGTTTGGCGCCAGAGATCGCCGTCCAATGCATGACGATTCATCCGGCTCGCCACATGCGGATCGACAATTGGGTCGGCAGCATCACGCCCGGGCGCTATGCCGATCTGGTGCTGCTCGACGATCTGAACTCGGTTTCGATCGCTTGCGTCTATGCCGATGGCGAGAAGGTGTCCGAGGGCCGGACCTATCTCGGCCCGCTGCCTAAGATCGAATGGCCGAACTGGGCGACCAAGACGGTCAATATCGGCCGTGAACTGACGGCTGACGACTTCGTGATCAAGGCGGAGCCGGGCCGCACGACCATGCAGGCGGCGCTGCTCCGGCCCTTCCATTGGAACCAGGAATTTTTGGTCGCTGAATTGCCGGTTGCGGGCGGCGCGGTTCAGCGTGATCCGGCCCGCAAGATCACGAAATTCGCCATCGTCGATCGCTACAAGGGCGACGGCAAGCTGGCCGCCATGTTCTGGATCGGCTGCGGTCCCGGTGATCCGGATTCAGCGCTCGCCTGCTCGATGGCGCATGACGCGCATAATATCTGGGTGACCGGCTCGTCGGATGCCGCTATGGCGCTGGCGGTTAATCGGCTGCAACAGATTGGCGGCGGCTGGGCGCTGGTCCATCGGGGCAGGCTGGCAGCCGACGTGCGTTATGAGGCAGGCGGGTTGATGACGGCGCGACCGGCGGGAGAACTTGATGCCGAGATGCAGGAATTCTATCGCGCGGCCGAGCCGATGGAATGGATGTATGAGCCGTCGGTCACCACTGTGTGGAAGCCGTGCTTCCCCGAATCGCTGATCTTCGCCACGCTGACCTGCGCGCCCTGGCGCTGGGTGCCCCCAACGCCCGCGTGCCCAATGGCTTCGTCAACGTCCAGACCGGTGAATTGCACGCCGTAGTCTGGTAGATCGTTGAAAACCCGTGCTAGTCTCCGGAAACTTGGCGAAGCTTGGCGTCTCAGCAGTGGAATAATGCCTCATGGTCAAATGGATCGCAGCGGATATGCAACCCCAGACCGGCAAGACCGTGCTGGTCACCGGCGCCAATAGCGGCATCGGGTTCCAGACCGCCTTGGAATTGGCCCGTGCTGGCGCCACCGTCCTGTTGGCGAGCCGC
Organism: uncultured Elstera sp.; assembly: GCA_903931835.1. Taxonomy (GTDB): domain Bacteria; phylum Pseudomonadota; class Alphaproteobacteria; order Elsterales; family Elsteraceae; genus CAIZEE01. The sequence goes on along the minus strand of CAIZEE010000426.1, from coordinate 16,413 downwards.
AACCGGCAGAAAGCCGAAGACGCGATGCTGGCGATCACCAAGGAGGTGCCGAAGGCGGCGCTCGAATTCGTCGAGCTTGATCTGGCCGATCTCGCCTCGATCCGCAGCTGTGCGGAGCGTGTGGTCACGCGCGGGGGGGCGCTCGATATTCTGATCAATAACGCCGGCGTGATGGCGGTACCGGAACGCATGACGACTGTGGATGGGTTTGAGCTGCAATTCGGCACCAATCATCTGGGCCATTTCGCGCTGACCGGTTTGCTGATGCCGGCTCTCAGGCGCAACCCGACCGCGCGCGTGGTCACGGTCGCCTCGATCGCGCATAAGCGCGCGGTGATCGACTTCCAGAACCTGCAGGGTCAACGCGGCTATAAGGCCTGGGACGCCTATAACCAGTCGAAGCTTGCCAATCTGTGGTTCGCGTTTGAGCTGGAGCGCAAGTTTCTGCGCGCGCGCCTAAAGCTGAAAAGCATTGCTGCCCATCCTGGCGTATCGGCGACCAATATCGTCAATGGCGGCCCGAAGCTGGGCGGGACGATCAATTTTCGGACGCTGCTGATCAGCCTCGCCATGCCGTTTTTGGGACAGCCGGACAGCATGGGCGCGTTGCCGTCGCTCTATGCCGCGACAGCACCCGATGTGATGGGTGGCAGCTATTACGGTCCTGACGGTACCGGCGAGTTGCGCGGCAATCCGGTCAAGGTCTGGGCGAATACGCTGGCGATGGACGAAGTGAAGGCCGCCCAGCTGTGGAGCGTGTCGGAAGAGTTGACCGGCGTGGCGTATGGCCCGCTGCTGGAGCCGGTACAGCTGAGCGCGCCACCCATTCTTTAGGGCATCAGATTTCCGATCGCGTGTACCGCCTGGGCAGCACCGACGCGCAGGAAATTATCCGGATCGGTCGCCAAAATCCGCGCGGTGATGGCGAGCGACATGATCACCAGCATCGGGCGGATCAGGGCTGAGCCCCGGCCCAGCACCAGATGCGCACCCAGTCTGGCGCCGGCGAACTGGCCGACCGCCATGGCCAATCCCAATCCCCAGACCACCGATCCGCCGGCGATGAAGGCGAGCAGGGCCGCGATGTTGCTGGCGGCGTTGACCAGCTTGGTGTGAACCGTCGCACGGCGCAGATCGAAACCGCGCAGCGCGACATGCGCGATCGCCCAGAATGATCCGGTACCGGGTCCGAAAAACCCGTCATAGAAGCCAAGGCACAGGCCCAGAACCAGACCGAAGGTGAGGGGACCGAGCAGGGCCGGGTGATGGCTGCTCGCCTCACGCTCCAGCACGCGCCGGGCGAACAGCATGTAGATGGCAATCGCGATCAGCAGGACCGGTATGATCTGGCGCAGGAAGTCGGCGTTCAGGCGTTCGATCGCCAGCGCCCCGATCGTCCCGCCGATAAAGCTTCCCGCGATGCCGGGCCAGACCTCTTTCAGCCGAACCTCGCCCCGCCGCATGAAGGTGACGCTGGCCGTCACAATGCCGACCGAGGCTTGCAGTTTGGAGGTCGCGAGCGCTGCCTGTGGCGGCAATCCAGCCGCCAGCAGGGCCGGTAAAACCAGCAACCCGCCGCCGCCGGCAATCGTGTCGACGAACCCGCCGGCCGCCGCCGTCACGACCAGCGCAGAGGTGACAACAAGATCCATTCAGATGGGGCGGGTGGCGGTTTCCAGCCAGGCTTGCTCGTCTGAGGTGAGCTTGGGCCCGATTTCGGCCTTTACCCGCGCGTGATAGGCGTTGAGCCAGGCGCGTTCGTCCACTGTCAGCAGCGCAGGCTCGACCAGATTGAGGTCGATCGGGGCCAGGGTCAGCGTCTCGAAGCCCAGCATCTCGCGCTCCGCCCCCTCGACCGAAATCCGCGTCACGATCACTAGATTCTCGATGCGGATGCCATAGGCGCCGGTCTTGTAGTATCCGGGCTCGTTGGACAGGATCATGCCGGGCTTCAAAGGGACGGAGCTGCCGATCTTGGCAATGCGCTGCGGCCCTTCATGCACCGACAGATAACTGCCGACGCCATGGCCGGTGCCGTGATCGTAATCGAGGCCGACATCCCACAGCGCGCGCCGTGCCAGCACGTCGAGCTGCATGCCCGAGGTGCCGGCCGGGAAGCGCGCGGTGGCAAGGGCGATATGCCCCTTCAGCACGCGGGTGAAGCGGTCGCGCTGCTCGTCATTGGGTGTGCCGATCGCGACAGTGCGCGTCACGTCGGTCGTGCCATCCTGATATTGCGCACCGCTATCCACCAGATAGAGCTCGCCCGGCGCCAAAGTGCGATCGGCGCCGCGCGTGGCGCGGTAATGCACGATAGCGCCGTCGGAACCGGCACCCGAGATGGTCGGGAAGCTGAGATCGCGGAACAGATCGTTCTCTCGGCGCAGGGCTTCCAGATGATCGGACGCCGCCGTTTCCGACAGCCCGCCCTTCAGCGCTGCCGGCCCGACCCAGGCGAGGAACCGTGTCAGCGCCACGCCGTCGCGGCCATGGGCTGCACGTGTACCGGCCAGTTCGACCGGGTTCTTGATCGCCTTGGGCAACAGGCAGGGATCGCTGCCGGCGATCGGCGTGGCGCCGGATGCCTTCAGTGTTTTGGGAATTGCCGCCGACGTGCCGCTGGCGTCGAACACCACCTTCGCCTCCGCCTTGCCCAATTTTTTCAGCGCATCAGTGAAACTATCCGGGTCGCGGATGGCGATCTGATTGCCAAGGGCGGGCGCAATTTCCGGCAGCAGCTTGTCGCGCTCGACGAACCAGTCCAGTGCGCCATCGGTGTGGACAATGGCGAAGCTTAAGGGCAGTGGCGTCGACTCGACGTCGGAGCCACGGACATTGAGCAGCCAGGCGATCGAATCGGGCGCGCTCAATATCGCGGCATCGGTCTTCTGCCGCTGCAATTCAGCGGCGACCTGCGCGCGCTTGTCACTCGACGAGGCGCCGGCAAAATCGAGGCTTTGCAGCCGGACGGGGCCGAGCGGCAGCGGCGGGCGGGCGGCCCAGATTGCATCGACCGGATTGCTGTCGAGCTCGACCATCTCGGCATCGATCTTGTCCAGCGCCGTAGCGAATTTATCGATCTGGTCCTGGGTATGCAGCCAAGGGTCGATGCCGATCCGCTCCCCCTGCGCAACCGCGCCGGCCAGCCAGTCGGTCGCCTGAACCTCCCCGCTATTCAGCGTTTCGAACAGGGTGGTGTCGACCTGCTGGCGCACCTGGATGGTGTAGCGCCCATCGACGAACATGGCCGCGCGATGCGTGAGCACGATTGCCGATCCGGCCGATCCGGTGAAACCGGTGAGCCAGGCCAGGCGCTGTGCGCAGGCCGGCACATATTCGCCCTGGTGCTGATCGGCACGGGGCACGATGAAGCCGGCAAGGTTGCGGCGCTTGAGTTCTGCGCGGAGCAGCGCCACACGCTCGGCCAAGGTTGGCTCCGCCGGCTTATCACCCGCCATTTGCTGCTTCAGCGCCAGAAGCTGTGCCGCCAGTGCGGGCGACGGGTCGGCGGTGATCAATCCGATCCAGGCCTCATCCTGCTCATCCAGCATCGCCGCATTGACGCCCGACAAGACATGACGCACCCGCGCCAGCCCACCCGGCACGCCATGTTTTGCGAGCAATCCGGCCAGCGCTTCGTCCCCTTGATATTCTGATCGACACATCGACATGGTCCGCTCTCTCCCTCAACACTCTGAGGCTAGCATGGGATGGCCGAGGATTTCAAAAGCGGCTCTATTGAGACGGGCGTGGGTTGAATTTTTGCGGGGTCTGCAGCTGATCCTAAGCTGCCGTTGGCAGGCTAGGATCAGCGGCAGTTTGCGGTCATGCGATCTTACCCCTGCCCAACGCCAGGGGTTGAGGAACCACCAGCCTCTCCGTTCTGTCATGATCAGATTGCCTCGAAAACCCCCATCACGAGTTGGACGCGGCCTTCAAAGATGTTGCGTGCGAAATTGGCCACCATCGGTTGCATGCGTGCGCCGACGACCAGCCCTGGCGACAGCGCAAAACCCGGCTGAGCTGCTTGTTGAAGTTGCGCCTGCTGCCCTTTGATCCAACTTTTGGCGAGTTCGCTCACATCGTCCCATGTCTTCTTGCGAAATCCCGCGCGTTCGAGCGAGGTCAGGGTTTGGGCCTGGGTCAATAAGGTTGTCGTTTCCTCGGTCTCCGCCCAGGGAACCGGATAGTGCAGTGGCGGTTGGACGTCTTCCAGGGCGTAGGGGTCATAGAAGGCGAAGCGACCGCCCGGCTTCAGAACCCGTCGAATTTCCCGATAGAGCCCGTCGCGGTCGGCAATGTTCATCACGACATGTTGGGTCCAAACGAGATCGAAGCTGGCGTCTTCGAACGGAAGCGCCGTGATGCTCCCCACCTGATAACGCAGCTTGGCCGAAATGCCGGCGCGCTCAGCGAGCAACTCGGAGATGCGGACATAGGCCGGCGCCAGATCAATGCCGATAACGTCGCAGCCACTTGTTTCTGCTAGATAGCGAGAAGGACCGCCCAGGCCTGATCCGGCGTCAAGGACTCTCAGATTCGCCGTTAGGCCGACCCGCTTGGCCAGCTCTGCGGTCGCGGTAAGACCACCGACATGGAATTGGTCGAACGTGGCGAGACGTTCGGCCGTGACCGGTCCCCCCATCTGATCGAGCATGGACGCGATTTTGGTGATCATCGCGTCTTCATCCAAGATCGATCCTTGGTAATGGTCGCGAATGCGATCGGTGCTATCTGCCATCTTGTGGTCTCCTGGTTGCAATAAAGGATGCGTTAGCGTGGCTCAGGCACATGTGCGCGGAGGAAGCGCCCCTTGAGATCGGTCGTTTCGGGAGGGGCGATCGGCATCGGATCGACGCCGTGCTCCTGGCGCCACCGCGCCGAGTTGGCGCTGAGCATCGGTCGCGCGGGCTGAGGCAACCATAGGGTGCGGGCGAAGCGGTCAGGGTTGAAGCCGGGGCGCATCGGCACACTCAAGAAGCCCGCCAATGTCCGCAGGAAGTTGCTCGTGGTCTGACGGGTCTCTGGACGAGCGGCGTAGCGCCGCGCGACTGTTTCGAAGCTCTCAGGCTGGCGACCGGTCGTCTCCAACACGTCGTTGGTGGGACCGCCGAGTTCGAAGGTGCCGCGGTCCTGCTCTTGCAGATACGCGCCCATCTGGCTGAGCAGGAAATGGTCGAAACCATCCATTCTCGCAGCCTTGTAGAACATCCAAAGCGGCATTTTGACATGACGGACCGTGCGCCCAAGCACTTGGCTTAGGACCTGGGCCATTTCGGTTAGCGACAGCATCTCCGGTCCGGTTGGGCGGTAGCGCTTTCCGGCGTGCGTGTCCGGATCGGTCAGCGCGGCGACTGCGACCCGAGCAATGTCATCGACCGATGGCGGAGCATTCTTACTGGAGCCTCGGGCCGGCAACGGAAATACACCGAGATGCGCGGCATAATTGATCAGGCTCATATAGGGCATGTCTGCAAAGAAGCCGGGGTTGACGATGGTCAGCGCGGTGTCGGGCAGCATCGCGAACAATCTGTCGGCCAACCAGTGTTGGCGGGTAGCGAGCGTCGGGTGCTCGGGGTTGGCGAGCCATTGGCTCAGGACCACTACCGATTCCAGCCGAGCCTCGCGGGCCGCAACCGCGAAGGCAGCCGCACCCTGAATCATGTAAGGGTCGAATGGCGGCAGAAAATAGCCGCGCTCGACGCCGCGCATGGCGTCAAGCAGCGCCTGAGGGTCCGAGAGGTCGCCGACTGCGATTTCTGCGCCCGCTGCTCTCAATCTTGCGCTCGTTCCGGTTTCCCTGCGGACGAATGCGCGGACAGGATATCCGGCAGCGAGAAGTTGGGCCGCGACTTGGCCGCCAGTCCTGCCGGTCGCGCCGGTGACGAGGATTTTGGGGTTCAGCATCAGTCTCTCCTTGGCATGAGTGGTGAGACCAATCTAGGCGTACTGGCATTCAACGATAATGCGCGTTAATCTGCATAAACCATGAAGCAAAACTACACAGTAGAGCGCGGCGCGCTTGACGGGATCGAAGCCTTTTTGCGGGTCGCCGAACGCCAGAGCTTCCGCCAGGCGGCGGATGATCTTGGTGTCTCGCCCTCTGCGGTTAGTCAGGTCGTGCGTGCGCTCGAGGCACGGGTTGGTGTCGCACTCTTCACGCGCACGACCCGCAGCGTTGGCTTGACGGAGGCCGGCGCCCGCTTTCTTGAGCATGCCGAGCCTGCATTCGAGGCAATGCTTGCCGCCAGCGACGCCGCTAAGGGACTGGCCGAGCGCCCCTCCGGTCTACTGCGTCTGGCGGTGCCTCGTTCGGTGGTGCCACTTCTCCTTGAGCCAATCCTTGCCTCGTTCTGCGCGGCTTATCCCGAGATAACGATCGAGATTGCCGCGAGCGAGGAATTGGTAGATCTCGCCAAGGACGGCTTCGATGCAGGCGTGCGTATGGGCCAGTTTATCGCTGATGACATGGTGACTATTCGCCTCTCGCCACCCTTCCGCCTGATATTCGTCGCTACCCCGTCTTACTTGGACCGTATGGGTAGGCCCGCCAGCCCGGATGAACTGCGTGACCACGCGTGTATTCGTATCCGGCGCTCGAGTGGGGCGCTTGGCGATTGGCGCGTTGTCGTCGACGGCCGCCCGATTGATATGAGAGTGAGCGGGCCGATGATCGCCAACGATTTTCTGACCATCCTCAGCGCGGCGATTGCGGGTGTTGGGTTAGCGCAAGTTCCAGAACCGATGGCGCTCGCGCACATCGATAGTGGTGCTCTTGAGGAAGTGTTGCCTGAACATGCGCCAAAGATACCCGGGGTTTTTTTGTTCTTTTCCGAGCGACGTCAGGTGCTTCCAAAACTGCGCGCATTCATCAACCACGTGAAAGCAAATCCGGTCCAGGTGGCGGGCCTAAGGGCCTGACATAATCGTCAGTTAAGCCGGTTGCCCGTCTTGACGATGACGATGCGTCGGGCGAGCCGCTGCCCAATCGGATGGCACCGTCACACAGGCTGTCCAAAAAAGCGCCACTTATGTGCCGGTTGCATTGCTGCAGCGCAATAGACCCCCTGATCAACGCATGCATGAATCCTTATATTGCTCCGCAGATTGGCTCGCTAAGAGCTGAAAAAACATTCAAGGAGTTTCGTCATGCGTCCCTCAACCTTTGCGGAACCGGTAGCCGAATGGCAGGCTACGGCGCTCGCGCAGGCGGCGACCGGTACTCCTAAGCGCAAGTCCTTTGTTGATATGTGGCAGTCGCTTAACGAGTCCGTGCATACCTACCTGCAGCGCGATCGCGCCTATCGCGAATTGACGCTGCTCGATGATCGTCTGTTGGCGGATATCGGTCTCAATCGTGGTGAGATCGCCCAGGCCGTGCTTGGGCACGGTAAGGCTTCCGTCTAACAGACCCCGCTCTTCGCCCATCTCATCCCCCCCGAGATGGGCGAAGAACTGCGCCGGGCGCATGGGTCTTGGATGACCTATCGCCTCGGCCCGCGTTTCAACACCAAGGTCGACCAGCCGCTACGCCGCTGACGCGACGACAGCACCAGGCCGAGCCGGCGATGCGCCGCCAAGACTTGCGCCTCCTGCGCCACCAGCAATCCCGATAAAATAGCCGTTCCACGCGGCGCCAGATTGCGTTTGAGGTCGCCTGCCATGGCGACCAGCGGTCGCGCCAGAATATTGGCGACAATCAGATCATAGGGTTTGTTGCGCCGGACCGTTCGGCCCTTATAGCCATTGCCCAAGATCACCCGAACCAGGTTTTGCGCCTGATTCAGCCGTGTGTTGATCCGGGCCACGCGCACCGATTCCGCATCGATATCGCTCGCCAGAACCGGCACCCGCCAGATTTTCGCCATGCCGAGCGACAGAATGCCGGAACCACAGCCGATATCGAGCGGTCGGCGGATATGCTGGCGCTTGGCCAGATTGCCGATCGCGATCAGGCAGCCCCGCGTCGTCTCATGTTCGCCCGATCCGAAGGCGGTCGCGGCGTCGAGCAGCAAGACGATCGGCCCGATTGGCCGCTTGCCTTCGTAATGCGAGCCGTGAATGAAGAAGCGCCCGAAGATCTGCGGCGGAAATCCCCGTCGATTTTCGGCCAACCAGTCGACAGCCGGCAAGGGTGCTATGTGAAACGCCGGTATCCCGCGCGTCGTCGATGGCGCCATCGCGTCCACGGCCTCACTCAGCGCCCGCTGCACCAGGGCTTCATCCGGCTCGTCGATGGTATAGGCCTCGATCCGCCAATCACCACCGGGGATGATCTCAAACGCGGCGACCGCGACGGTAAAGTCGTCCAGCGCCAGGCCGAAAGCCTGCACCGCTTCCTGCCGGCAGACAAACTCGATCTTGTAGCCGGTTGGGTTGGCGGCGGCGTTCAATTGGCCTTCTCAACAAAACTGTCGATGATTTTTTTTGCCCCGGCCTTCTCGAACTCGACGTCCAACCGCTCGCCCTCCATATCCGTCACCACGCCATAGCCGAATTTCTGATGGAACACGCGCTCGCCAATGGCAAAGCGCGATGTGCGAACGCGTGGCGTCACGGTTTTGGCCGTAGCGTCGATCACGCGCACCTGCTGGGCAAAGCCGGCGGTCGAGCCACCATTGCGCTGCTGCGGCCAGAAACTCGGGCTGGCGGAGCCGTACAAGCCAGGCTCGGCACCGAGTTCGATATGCTCCGGCGGCAATTCGCCGATGAAGCGCGAGGGCAGCGAGGACTGCCACTGGTTATGGATGCGCCGATTGGCGACATAGGAGATATAGGCGCGTTCGCGCGCACGGGTCAGGCCGACATAGGCGAGCCTGCGTTCCTCCTCCAGCCCGCTCATGCCGCTTTCATCAAGCGCGCGCTGATGCGGAAACAGCCCTTCCTCCCAGCCTGGCAGGAACACGGTCTGGAACTCCAGCCCCTTGGCGCCATGCAGCGTCATCAGCACCATCTGGTCCGTGCCGGTCTCCTCATGCCGCTCCATCACCAGGCTGACATGCTCTAGGAAGCCCAGCAGGTTTTCGAATTCGTCGAGGGCCGAGACCAGCTCCTTCAAATTCTCCAGCCGGCCCGGCGCCTCGGGCGATTTATCCTGCTGCCACATCGCGGTATAGCCGCTGTCATCGAGCACGGTTTCGGCGAGCTCGCCCGGCCCCATCACCGATGAGGCGTCGCGCCAGCGATCGAGCGCCTGGATGAACTGGCCGAGGCTGCGCCTAGCTGCCGGCTTCAGCTCGTCTGTGGTGATCAGATTGCGCGCAGCGGCGGTCAGCGAGACGCCGGCGCCGCGTGCCGCGCGGTGCAGCGCCTGGATCGTACTGTCGCCGAGGCCGCGTCTCGGCGTGTTGATGATGCGCTCGAAGGCGAGGTCGTCATCGGGCTGGGCGACCAGGCGCAGATAGGCGATGGCGTCGCGGATTTCGGCGCGTTCATAGAAGCGCAGGCCGCCAATGACGCGGTAGGGGACGCCGAGCGTGATCAGCCGTTCCTCGAACTCGCGCGTCTGAAACCCAGCGCGGACCAAGATCGCGATTTCGCTGAGCTTGTGGTGCCGGCGCTGCAGCGCCTCGATCTCATCGCCGATCTGGCGCGCCTCCGCCTCGCCGTCCCACAGGCCCTGCACGCGGACCTTCTCGCCGTCGTCAAGCGCGGTCCACAGCGTCTTGCCGAGCCGGCCCTGGTTGTTGGCGATGAGGGCGGAGGCTGCCGCCAGAATATGCGGCGTCGAGCGGTAATTCTGCTCCAGCCGCACGATCTTGGCGCCTGGGAAATCCTGCTCAAAGCGCAGGATGTTGCCGATCTCGGCACCCCGCCAGCCATAGATCGACTGATCATCGTCGCCGACGCAGCAGATGTTATGCTGCTTTTGCGCGAGCAGCCGCAGCCACAGATATTGGACGACGTTGGTGTCCTGATACTCGTCGACCAGCAGATATTTGAACTTCTCCTGATAGACGCCGAGCACATCGGGATGGTTGGTGAAGATGGTCACGCAATGCAGCATCAGATCGCCGAAATCGCAGGCGTTGAGCACGCGCAAGCGCTCCTGATACTGCGCATAAAGACGGATCAGCAGGCCGCCCGCCATCTCCCCCGCCTGATCGGGGGGCACCTTCTCGGGCACCAGCCCGCGATCCTTCCAGCGCTCGATCGCACCCAGAATCTGGCGCGGCGGCCAGCGCTTCTCGTCGATCTTTTCGGCCTGCATCAACTGCTTCAGCAGCCGGATCTGATCATCGGTGTCGAGGATGGTGAAATTGGATTTAAGCCCGACCAGCTCGGCATGCCGGCGCAGCAGTTTGGCCGCAATCGCGTGGAATGTGCCGAGCCACAGATCCTCCGCCAGATTGCCGACCAGCACGCGCACCCGCTCACGCATTTCGCGGGCAGCCTTGTTGGTGAAGGTGACCGCCAGGATCTGCGACGGCCATGCCTTGCGCGTCCAGATGAGGTGGGCGAGGCGTGCCGTCAGCGCCCGCGTCTTGCCGGTACCGGCACCGGCCAGCACTAGCACGGGGCCGTCGAGCGTGGCGACGGCCTCGTACTGCGCGTCGTTCAGCGCGTCGAGATGCGGCGGATTGGGTTGGGGGAGCGGGGCGTTCATTGAGGATGAGATATAACGTGCTTGGCGGCGCATTGCGACGGATGATCGATGGAAATTGATGCCGGGCCGTGAGGGTATAGCGCGATGAAATTTCACATCCTGTTATCTGCAGGACTGATCATATGGACTTCTTCCGGATCAGCGCAAAATCTGCCGGAGACACATGGTCCGGTCACCGGCTATGCGACCGTCGACGAAGCCTTGGCGGCGCTCCACGCGCGGCCAGATGTCAAATTCACCGAACAAGGTGGATGGACGATCGCCAACGATGAAACGAACATGGCGTTCTGGTCATTCTCGCCCAAGGGCTATCCGGCCTATCCGGCGGCCGTGAAACGCCATCTGGTGCAGTCGAAGGACGGCTGGAACGTTGAAATGTCCATCATGTGTAACGGAACAAAATCGGCTTGTGACCAGCTCGTTCTTGATTTCGAGAAGCTTAATGAGGCGATGAGGCAGTATTTGAGCCAGCGTCATTGAGTACGAAAGCTCATTCGTCGAAATGCTCGGCGATATCCGCCCTCATCTTGATGGCCGCTTCGATATCCGCCGCCCCGCCTTGCGTGTCGCCGGCTTCCTGCTTGGCGAGGCCGCGGCCATAGAGTGAATGCGCCTCTTTCGGGTCATTCTCGACCGCCGCATCAAAATCCGCGATCGCCTCCCTGGCCTTATGCAGCTTCAGATAGATATAGGCGCGGCTATCCAGAATGGCGGCGAATTTGGGTTCGATCTCGATACCCTTATTGCAGTCCTTAAGCGCTGCCTCGTATCGCCCCATCAGGGCCAGATGGTAGCAGCTATTGTTCAGAAAATGCGCCGAGTCGGGCGCCAGTGCGACGGCTTGAGCAAAGACCTCTGCCGCATCGTCGAATTTGTTCAGGTGGAACAGTGCCCGCCCCAGCGTCTCATAGGCAGCCGGCTTTTTTGGCTCCATCGAGATCACCTGGCGATAATCGGCGACCGCGCTCTCGTAATCCTTCAACTCGTCACGCGCAGCACCCCGGATGAACAAAGCCTGGGCGAGGTCGGGATCAAGTTCGACAGCGCGATTGGCGTCGCTAAGCGAGCCCTCCGCATCGTGCTGGGCAAGTTTCACTTCGGCGCGCCCGACATACAGCCCGGCCCAATACGGCGCCAGCTTGATCGCGGTGTCGAGATCGCTCAGGGCTCCTGCATAGTCCGGTTTATCCGGCACCGAACGCAACGCATCGCTCCTGACCGCATAGGCGCGCACGAAGCGCGGTGCCAGCTCGATCACATGGTTGAGATCCTGCCTCGTCTTCTCGTCCTGCTTCAGCCCGTCCTCGATCATGGCGCGCAAGAAATAGGCTTGGGCGATTGTGGGATGGCTGTCGATCAGATCATCCATTTCACTGCGGGCAAGTTCAAGCTTGCGACTGCGGATATCGCCTTTCGCCCGGTCGAAAAACATCTGGACGGACGGCGTGTCCTCCTGATCGAAATGCGCCAGCGCCACAGCCGCCTTATCGGCTGCAATACCAATTTTCTTGTCGCAGCTTTGCGGCGTGATCTTTGTCGTCCAGGCGGTCGAGGAGGCGCGGCCGTCCAGTTGCGACCTCAGATCGAAATACCGGTCGATATCATTCGCCTGGCAGGCAAATCGGGCGGCGGCGTTTAGGACAAGATCGCTGTTCGGATAGCGCTTCAGCAATTGATAGAAACCGGCATTCATGATCTGCCAGTCAGCCTGGGCGTCACGGAAAATATCGGCCTCGTCCCACTCGATATTGGCGTAGCTCCAATAGAGCCTGGCATAGAGTGCGGGGTCGGCGTCCGCGCCGGGACGTATCGATACGTCCCTGATCAGCGCATCGACCTGGTCAAAGGAGCCACCCCAGCGCGGCGCCAGGCCGCGCAACGCCCGCGTGTAAATCGGCGGATAGTCGGGGAATTTCGCGTGACCCTGGTCGAAAATCTTACGCAAGTTCTGAGGACCGATCGATTGATCGGTTCCGACCTCCAAGGATAATTCGTACCAGAGCGGGTTGGCGGCTCCCTGGTCCGCCAGGTCTTCCAATGCGGCGGCCGCCATTTCGGTTCGATAGGTGAACAGCATCGAGGCTTGCGCGCTGACCGTATCGGAGCTGCCCCCACCGCGCGCCGCCCAGGCCCATTCCCGAAACAGCATGATTTCTACCAGATCGGGTTCGATCGTGCCCGTGACCATGCGCCGCCAATCGGAGGTTCGGCCCAGCATCTGCTGAACATCGACCCGGCCATTGGCGAACAGATCGGCAAGGCCGGTGACCGTACCGCTCAGGCTCGAACTGCCGTCGGCGAGGTCGCTCAAATTTGCCCTTTCCTGTTTCATGATGGCGTCGAGGGAGGCGTAGTCGCCCGCCAAAAACAGGCGCTGGGCAGCGCAGGCAAGGGTGTGGCGTTGCGCCGGCCCATCCGTCTTGGAGTCGGTGTCGAGGGCCGAGGAGGCTGTTACATAAGGGCTCTCAACGCACTTTTTTGGTCGCGAAAAAATCTGCCGCAGACGAACCACGGGCAGGCTGTTGGACAGCGCCGACGGGCGGTGGTCCATGCTGGAGCGCAGCGCCAGCCTCTCGATACGCGCCTGCAGAAGCGTGGTTCGCTGCATCAGGTTGATGGCATCCTGGCGCAACTGGCTGTCCTGGTGCTTAGCCGACTCGACCAGCGCGGTCGCCCATTCCAGCCGCGCTTCAGCATATTTCGCGACCAAGGCGCCGTAGGAGCCGGGAGCATCGGGCTTCTCTTCCTGCTCCTTTCGCAAGCGTTCGGCAGCCATCCGCCAGAACGGCAGGATCTCGGTCTCAAACCGCCGGCCGACCTCGTCACTGCTGATCGTCCCGCCGCCGACCCGCCCGCCGATATCCTGCCAGGCGCGCAGATTTTCCGCTTCGCCGTTGGTGAACCAGTGATGCGTCTTGAAATAGGTCTCCATCGCGGTCTGCTGCGAGGCGAGGCCTTTAAGCTGCCACAGCGCTGCGGAGACGCAGATCACGGTGAAGGCTGCCGCGCGCAGGCTCTGCTTCCACGGGAAAACCGCCAGCGTTTCCGGATTGATCGGCCGCGCCAATATCCAGCCAAGCGCAAAACCGCTGATCAGCCCGCCGACATGCGCCGCGTTGTCGACGCCGGGGCTCAAAATGCCATTGGTGATGACATAGCTGGCAAAAAGCAGTGTCGGCAGCCATTGGGCGATGATGACCGATGACGGAACCTTGGTCTTGCGATGGATCAGATAGGCAAGTAACGCGCCGAAAACGCCAAAAATGGCGCCGGACGCGCCGACGCTAGACCCGCCCGGAGTCCATAATGTGCTGGAAAGACTGGCCAGCACGCAGAGCACCAGATAGAGCGGCAGGAATGTCCAACTGCCATAAAGGCGCTCGGTTAGCCGGCCGACGCTCCAGAACGCCCACATATTGAAGCCGATATGCGCCAGGTTCATATGCACGAAGGTGGCCGTCAGCAAGCGCCACCATTGTCCGTCCACCGTAAAGGGGCCGAAATTGGCGCCCCAATTGGTCAACTGCAACATTTCGAACGGACTGCCGACGATTTGCAGCGGCGTCGAGCCGGGCACCTGATTCTCAAACACCACCATCGCCAGGAAGACGGCGATATTGGCCAGCGTGATGACGGGTGTGACCCAGCTGCGCCGGCCGGCGGCGGCAAGCCGGCGGTTGAACGCCCTGAGCTCCGTCGATTTCTTCTCAAAGCCCTTGGTCTGCCGCGTCGGAAGCAGGGCTGCCAGATGTGCTGCATCCCGCGTCGTCTCGGCGCGAACGCGGTAGTGTTGGCGCAGCCAGCCGGGGCGCACCACCTGGAATTCGACGACAGTCTCATCCAGCGACACATTGCAAATCTTCGCGACGGGCACGCGGATTTCCGATCGGGTCGGCAGCCACAGCCATATTTGCTGCCAGCCGAATATAACGAGTTCGTCCGCCACCACTTCGATCGACCCGCGTCCGAAAACGGCAAGACGCCGGAGCTTTGCCTCGATCCAGCCGCGAAAGCCTGCGTAGCGCGTGAAGGTGACCCGGACGGCGGTGCTGGACGGCCCCAGCGCCTCGCGGCGCTTCAGCTCCGCCTGAAGGTTGCTGAAATTCTGCGGGAAATGTTCGGCATCGATCGTGTACTGCAGATCGGCCAGTTGCCCGTCGGAATAATCGCTGAAATCGATCAATCCGTCGCGTGGATCGGGGCCATGGGGCTGCGGTAAGGCGGGAACAGGCTGCTCATCATCGGTCATCGGCTGCGGCAGCTCCCGGCATGCGTGGAACGGCCAAGCGTCGGCAGTTTCATCAAGTGGCCTGAGTTAGCGAGGGTTGTGGCGTCTGATTGTCTCTGTACTTTTGATGGTAGGGCCGCGCGCGAGGCAGAGCAAGCGCCGCTGCCCCGTGCAAGGCAGCAACGGAAAACGGCCGAGCTTGCCGCCCGGCCGTTCCTGCTGAAAACCCCTGTGATACGATCGGCCAGGGTTAGTTCTTCGTCTTATCGACCAGCCTATTCGCCTTCAGCCACGGCATCATGCCGCGCAGCTTTTCGCCGACTTCCTCGATCGGATGGACGGCTTCCTTGCGGCGGGTTGCCTTGAAGCTCGCCTGGCCGGCGGCGTTTTCCAGCACCCAGTCGCGGGCGAAGCGGCCGGATTGGATGTCGTCCAGGATGCGCTTCATCTCGGCCTTGGTCTCGTCGGTGACGATGCGGGGGCCGCGCGTGTAATCGCCGTATTCGGCGGTGTTGGAGATCGAGTAGCGCATATTGGCGATGCCGCCTTCATAGATCAGATCGACGATCAATTTGACCTCATGCAGGCACTCGAAATAGGCCATTTCCGGCGCGTATCCGGCCTCGACCAGCGTCTCATAGCCGGCCTTGATCAGGGCGGTCAGGCCACCGCACAAAACTGCCTGCTCGCCGAACAGATCGGTTTCGCATTCTTCCTTGAAGCTGGTCTCAATCACGCCGGCGCGGCCGCCGCCAATGGCGGACGCATAGGATAAGGCGATCTCGAGAGCGTTACCGGTTGCGTTCTGATGCACGGCGACCAGCGACGGCACCCCGCCGCCCCGCTGATATTCGCTGCGCACCGTGTGGCCGGGGCCCTTCGGCGCGATCATGAACACGTCGAGATCGGCTCTCGGCACGATCTGGTCGAAATGGATGGAGAAGCCATGCGCGGTGGCGAGCGCCGCGTTCTGCTTCATGTTGTCCTTGAGCTCGGTATTGTAGATCTCGGCGTGCTTCTCATCGGGTGCCAGCACCATGATGATATCGGCGATCTTGGCGGCCTCGGTCGGCGACATGACCTTAAAGCCGGCCTCTTCGGCCTTCTTCGCCGTGGCGGAGCCGGGGCGGAGCGCAATGATCACGTCCTTGACGCCGCTGTCGCGCAAATTCAGCGCATGCGCATGGCCCTGGCTGCCATAGCCGACAATGGCAATCTTCTTGCCCTTGACCAGGTTCACATCGGCGTCGCGATCGTAATAGACACGCATCTAAGCAGTTCCTTTTGGGTTTGGAGAAATCAGAAGCCCTGCGGGCCGCGCTGAATCGCGACCACGCCGGTGCGGCACACATCGACCAGCCCCAAGGGCTGCATCAGATTGATAAAGGCGTTGAGCTTTTCCGGGCTGCCGGTCAGCTCGAACACGAAGCTTTCGACCGTGCTGTCGATCACGCGGGCACGGAAGACATCGGCGATGCGCAGGCTTTCGACTCGCTTCTCGCCGGTGCCGGCAACCTTGACCAGCGCCAATTCGCGCTCGACGGAGGGGCCTTCCTCGGTCAGGTCATGAACCCGGTGG
>CAIZEE010000425.1 GCA_903931835.1 uncultured Elstera sp. | reverse complement strand
GGGCGGCGGTGTCGTGGGCGATCTTGCGGGCTTCATCGCCGCGATCACGCTGCGCGGCCTGGATTTTATCCAAATTCCAACCAGCCTTCTGGCCCAGGTCGATAGTTCGGTCGGCGGCAAGACCGGCATCAACGTGGCGGCCGGCAAGAACTTGGTCGGCGCTTTCCACCAACCCTTGGCTGTCCTGGCCGATCTCGATTCGTTGCAAACTCTGGAGCCTCGCGAGCTCCGCTCCGGCTATGCCGAGATCGTCAAGCATGCGGCGATTGCTGATGCGCCGTTCTTCGACTGGCTGAGCCAAGGCGGCGGGGCGGCGGTAATCGCCGGCGATCAATCCGCGCAGATGCGCGCCGTACGGCATTCCTGCGAGACCAAATCCGCCATCGTCGCAGAGGATGAGCTTGAAAGCGGGCGACGGGCGTTGCTGAATTTCGGTCATACTTTCGGCCACGCGCTAGAGGCCGAAACCGGCTACGGTGATCGTCTGCGCCATGGCGAGGGTGTTGCGGTCGGCATGGTGCTGGCAGCCGCCCTGTCGACCAAGCTCGGGCTTTGTCCCGCCAGTGCGGGGCAGCGCCTGGCAGCCCATCTGCGGCAGGTCGGCCTGCCGAGCAGCCTGAGCGATATCGATGGCGCCCCGTTCGCCCCGGACCGACTGATTGAGCACATGATGGTCGACAAGAAGAACCGCGATGGCGCGCTGACCTTTATCGTCCTGCGCGACCTTGGGCATGCCGACATTCAGCACGGCGTCAATGTCGGGATTGTGCATGAGCTGCTGGCCGAGATGCAGGCCTGACAAATCTGCGACCCGATGTCGCAGAGTCTGATTGACGCGGGCAACGGACGTGCCATGATTGGTCCTCAATAGGCGGAAAGCCAAGCCCGGCAGAGTGTCAGGGCGCTATTGCGGAGGAAATCATGGCCAGACACATTGTTCCCGACATTGTGCATAATCAGGCGCTTGCTATGTTGCCACCCGATACCCTTGTCCGCGATGCCGCAGTATTGATGGCACAACGCCGAATCGGTGTCGTTATGGTCGGCTCGGCCGACCGGCTCCTCGGTATTCTGTCAGAACGCGACATGACGTTTCGCGTAATCGCCCGTGGGATCGACCCCGATACCACGACGATCGACACGGTCATGACGCCGAACCCACGGACCATCGGTCCTGACGACACGCCTGAGGATGCGTTGGAACTGATGCGCGAGCACAGCTTCCGCCACCTTCCGGTTGTCGACCGGGGTACGGTCGTCGGCATGGTGTCGATCCGCGATCTCTACGCCGCAGTGCACAGCGAGATGCAGCACAATATCGAGCAGCACGAAGCCTTCATCTTCGGCGGAGGCTACGGCCTCAGCACCTGAGCCGCGCGGCTTGCGCCAATGGTCGGGCGGGACTATTTCTCGTCTCTTGTGCACTTGCGAGAGACGGTACGAACATCATGCCTCTGCCGAGCGCGGCCAGCCGCTCAAAACTTCATACCCGCCAGATCGTCATTGAGGGCTATCGGCGCGATGACGGGTTGTGGGATATCGAAGGCCATCTCGTCGATACTAAGACCTATGGCTTCGCCAATATCGACCGGGGCCAGGTAGAAGCGGGCGAACCGCTGCACGAGATGTGGCTGCGGCTGACCATCGACGAGACCTATGTCGTACGCGATGTCGAGGCCTCAACCGACGCAGCGCCCTTCAATCTTTGCCCCGTCATCACCCCCATCTTCAAGGAGCTGATCGGGCTCAGCGTCGGTCCAGGCTGGCAGCGCGCGGTTCGTGAGCGGGTCGGCGGGGTGAAGGGGTGCACCCACCATGTCGAAATGCTGGGCCCACTCGCCACGGTCGCCTTTCAGACAATCCGCCGCGATGCCAGCCAGAATGCCGGGCCGCCTGGAACGGAGAATGGCGAGCGCCCCCGCATTCTCGACACCTGCCATGCGCTTGCCAGCGACGGCCCGGTCGTCAAGCGCGACCTGCCGCAGTTCTATACTGGCGCGAAGTAATCCCGTTTAGCGCGCTGGCGGCTTCGTGCCGGTCAACAAAGCGCGGTTGATCTTGACGGGGCGGCGCGGCAAATCGGCGGTCGATTCGAGCTGGCTGATTTCCAAGAAATCGACGCCGGCGGCAAAGCCAATGCGGATCGCGCGGATATCCGGCAGTTTTGTCAGCGCGACCCGAACCCGGTGCTGACGCGCCTGTTTGATCAGACGCAGCAGCGTCTCGACAAAGAGATGCGGGCCCAGTTCGTCAAACCATTTTTCGTAATTGATCGCAACGGCGTGAACCGCAAAACCACCAAGCGGCGCCATCAACTCAACGCGTGGCGGGATGCGGACATTGGGTGCGCGGCCCGACAGCGAACGCATCCAGCTGAACAGATCGCCCGACTGGCTGGCGGCACCGGCTGGAAGGCCATAGGCGTTGAGCCGAATCGAGCGGCGCAGCGTGTCATCCATATCGGACCACAGCGCCATATACTGGCTGCGGAATTTGGGCCGGAGCAGGGTCGACGCCGATACCGGCAGACATAGATCGAATTTGGTGCCGTCGGCGAGCAGCGGTGGGATCGATTGCTTCAATTGCTCGACCATGACGCAGTCAATCGACAAGCTGCGTTCGGGCGATGGCCCGGACGACAGCAGCCCGTGAAACGGCGTCTCCGTCCCATCGCGGTTGCGCAGGCAGGGATCGACGATATGGGTCGTGATCATATCCGTCGAGCAATCGAGCCAACTGGTAAAGCGCAGCCGGATCGACTCGGCCAAGGGCGCCTCGCCCGCATCCGCCGTGACCATCTCGGCCAGAATTGCCGCGACTTCGCTACCGAATTCCACCGCCTCCAATTGAGACGACACAGCACCATGCAGCAGGCTTCGCTCCAGCTCTTCATCGGGATTGACCGTCGAGCCTAGATCGATCTCGTAGGTATCAGGCCGATAGGTATCGGGCAGGCCTTCATCGGCGAAGCCGGCCTCATCCTGATCGATGAACTCCGCCTCCCTTCTCCCCTCGCGATCGGGAGCACGGGACAGCGGCACCATGGTCGGACCGGAGCGGTCGACACGATCGTGAGAGATCGGAACGTCGATCTGGCGTTCTACCCGGTCGCGTGAAATCGGCACGTCCACGTGCCGCTCGACCCGGTCGCGCGAAACCGGAACCACAATGTCCCGTTCCGTCCGGTCGTAGGAGGTTGGCACCTCCACTTCTTTCTCGACCCGGTCGCGAGAGGTTCCGAAATCATATTCCTTTTCAACGCGGTCCTCGGACCTGCCAAAGTCATGTTCCTTCTCGACGCGGTCATAGGAAATCGGGACATCCACCTCTTTCGCGACTCGCTCATGCGACACGCCGAAATCATACTCCTTTTCGACCCGGTCACGGGAAATCGGGACCTCATATTCCTTTTCGGCGCGGTCGTAAGACACCGGGACGTCGATCGGAACATCCTGGCTTGAGGCCCTATCATAGGAGACGGGAACCTCGTATTCCGCCTCCACGCGATCATAGGAGACCGGTACATCAAACGCCGGCTCGCGGCTCGGCTCCTGCCCCTCAAAGGCGCTGCCGCCCGAGTCGTTTGCCCTCATATCGCGGTCGCGCGATAGAGGTCCGTAATGATCGCGCGCCACGCGATCGTGAGACTCCGACACCGGGATGTCGTCGGGTACGGTTAGCTCCCGGTCGCGCGACAACACACCGTAATAATCCTGTTCCACCCGGTCAAAGGATTGGGGAACCTCGAATTCCTCAGCCACGGGGTCAGGCTCGGCGGAGAAGGCAAAATAGTCGCCGGGCTGCGGCCCACCAGAGCTGGGCGAGGATGGGATGTCCCATGAGTCAGGTGGTGCGGCTTGATCTGCAAAGACAGCCTGATAATCCGGCCTGACTGCAGCATCGGCGATCCAACGCGGCGGTTCGCCCCCCTCGATCGGCGCTATCGGCTCCATGACCGGGCGAATGGGAACAACAGGCTCGTCGGCAGAAGCGCGCCATGACCTGGGCGGGGGCGGAACGTCGAGATCCAAATCCTCGTCTTCACGCGGGAAAGGCGGGATATCGAGGGCCGGATCGGCGCCAATCGGCCATTTCAGCGCCAGCATTCCGCTCAACTTCCTTTCGAGGACATCTCGCGCGAGAGTCTATGTTAGCCATCGCGCGGGATCAACAGATTCGCCCAAGACGGGCCTGTCAGGCTTTGCGCAATAATGCGGCACGATCAATTTTCACCAGACGGCGCGGAATCGCCGCAGCGCTTTGCAGCACCTTGATTTCGATCAGATCGACGCCGACCATGATCGCTGTCTCGATTGCTTTCCGGTCTGGCAGATTGGTGGTCACGACGCGCAAATTGAGCAGACGCGCCTGCTGGGTGATCTTATGGAGGCGCCTGGCGAAGGTTTCGTCGCCAAGCTCGCTCGACCATTTCCCGAAATTGATCGACACGCCATAGGCCCCATGCGTGGCAAGGGGCGCCAATAGCTCCGTACGGGGCGGGACGCGAACGATCGGAGGCCGCGCCATCGAGCGTAGCCAGCCAAACAAATCGCTCGCCTGGCTGGCTGAGGTTTGCGGTAGTTGATAGGCAATCAATCGCGTCATCTTCCGCATGCTTTCATCGATCGTCTTGAAGCGACGGAGATATTCCGCACGGTATTTGGGACGCGCCAACGTCGTCGCGGCAACCGGCAGGCCAAGGATCATAACCCCACCTTCGGCAAAAACCTGAGTGACCTGAGCATTCGCCTGCTCGAGCATCAGGCAATCCAGCATGAAGCAGACCTCGGGTGACGGACCGTCCCCCAGCAGATGGTGGTATTGCGTTTCAGAGCCATCAAAGCGGCGGGTGCACGGGTCGGCGAGATAGGTCGTCACGACATCGGTCCGGACATCCAGCCACGCGCCGTATCGCAGCCGGACCTCATTGAGCGGCAAATCCTCAATCGTCTTGATCGGCGGTTGCACCGCAGCGGCTGGCTGCTTCTCAATGGGAACCAGTACCACTTCCGGCGTTTCGCGCTCGCTTGTCTGCTCGACCACGATCTCGCGGATAGGCTCGTCCCGCGTTTCCGACCGGCCGAAATCGGGCGGCAGCGTCTCCTCGCGATCCTGGGAGATCGGCACCGCGTAGCTTGGCTCTTCGCGCGTCTCGGAGCGGCCGAAATCGGCCTGCCCGGCAGCGATTTCCCGAGCGTCGGATAGCGGGACTTCATAGACGTCGTCGGGTTTGGTCTCCGACCGCCCAAAATCGGCAATTGCCGGCCCTTCGCGATCCGCCGATTGCGGAACGGCGTACTCTGCATCCGGCTTTGTGTCCGATTGGCCGAAATCGGCGATGGCGGCCTCTTCACGATCCTCAGAGATCGGGATCGCCAGTTCCTGCTCCTCACGCGCATCCGAGGCGCCGAACTCCGGCGGCGACTCGGCCTCGCGATCCGCAGATAGCGGCGTGTCGAACGATTGTCCGGCGAGCGTCTCAGATTGACCAAAAGCCGGAGTTTCCGGTTCCACCCGATCCTCCGACACCGGCACTGCGGCGCTCTCGTCTTCACGGGTTTCCGATTGCCCGAAATCGCCGAGCTTCGGTTCATCCCGGTCAAGCGACATGGCGTGCTCGCCAATGTCTTCCGTCACGCTGTCGGTGCTGTCGTAGACCGGCGTCTCTGCCGTTGGCACGTCATCAGAAACTGCCACGTCGACGCTTACCTCGTCCTTTGTCTCCGACAGGCCAAACTCAGCCTGTTGGTCGGCGAGGTCTTCCGAAGTCGGAATATCGAAATCGTCTTCCGTCCGCGTTTGCGTTGGCGCGAACTCGGCTTCGCTGTCGGCGATACGATCCTCGCTGACCGGTATCGGCGCTTCCGGCTCGTCGCGTGTATCGGCTGTCGGGATATCCAGTTCCGTGTCTGGCAGCTCACCGCCGCTTTCGAACAGGGCCGGAGCCTCCTGATCCTGATCGCCGCTGGTCGGAACGATCAACGCCTCATCGGGGCGATCCCCGGAGGTCGGAATCTCGAATTCGGGTGCCAACAGGCTGTCGGCTGTCGGTACCGGCAGAGGAGTCTCGTCCGCCGCGTCATCCGAGGTGCCGAAATCGAAGGTTGCTTGTGCAATTTCCTCGGAGGAAAACTCACCAACCGGCGGATCATCACGATCGCCGGCGAGTGGCGTCTCCAGCCGTGCTTCTTCGATATCCTGTGTCGACTCCCAGAGACCTTCCTCGCTGCTGCGCTCGCTGGTCACCGGGATCGCAAACTGCTCCTCCGCCCGGTCGCCTGACCCGTCGACGATGCCCGCGTCGGGCCCAGCCAGGTCCTCGGAGGTCCCTGCATTGCTCTCACCCTCCGGCCCTTCAGTGAATTCCCATCCATCGGCAAATTCAGGCTCCGGTTCATCGGCGCCATAGTCGAAGGACGAGACGCGGGTTCCCTCGATCGCGGCTTCGGCCGCCGGTATCGTCAATTCGTCCTCTTCGACGGCATCGGGCGTCTTCGACGTGGCTTCGTCCACGACCGGTTCCGGTTGCGCCAGGCCGCTCAAAACCGGGTCGTCGACATCGTCGCCGCCGGTCAGACGCCGCTGGATCGCCTCCATCAGCGCAGCACCGAGAAGCTCGATATCCTCTTCGCTTAGCGCCTCATCAAGGATGACGAAGGTAACGCCGTCATCGCCGTCCTCGCGCATGGCGAAACGGTCGCCAAGGCGATTTTCGAGGACGTTCTCGGCAAATAATTTGGCGCGGTTGACGAGTTTCGGCCAACGATCGCCAAAATGTTCGGCCGCCACATCGAACAGCACGACGAACTGTCGTCCCTTCGGCAGTTCGTTCGATTTCGATCGGTTCTGGGCAAGCTGCTCGGCCGCAACGCGCTGCGCCACCGCCTCGTGATCGACTGGCCGTTCGGCCCGTTGATCAGCGTCGTCCTCTTCCGCCAAAGATGTAGCGTCCGCGGCCGAATCGACACGTCCAAGAAGGCGTCCGACGAAACCTCGCATCGCTTTCAGCGGAGACGAGGGCTGGGTAGCCATGGCGTCAGCATCCTCAAATGAATCACGGGCGCACCGCCGCAGGGTCCGCGCCGATCGCATGCTTCTAAACCGCTTTACCTAGAATATATAGCGGATAGGTTAACACTGGACTAGATGGGGAGCCCTGCCGGCGGGGTTACCCCCTTATTAGGCTTCTAGTAACCGGTGGCGAGCTCGCGCCAACCATTGGGGCCAAGCCCCTCAATCGGGCGGAACCTGATCTTGTAGGCCATCTTGCGGCATTCCTCGATCCAGTAACCGAGATAGAGATGCGGCCGGCCTGACGCATGCGTCCATTCGGCAAGCTTCACAACAATATAAGTGCCGAGGCTGCGGGCGGGCTGATCCGTGTCGAAGAAGCTGTAAACGGCCGACAGACCGCGATCGCCGACATCGACGAGACATCCGGCGACGAGCTGCGCTTGCCCATCGCGAAATTCGATCAGCACGGTATTTGCCGCGCTGTTTTCGATCAGGACGCGATAATCGCGAAAGCTCATGGCCTCCATGTCACCATCGCGATGCCGCGCTGCCTGATAGCGATGAAACAGCGTGTACTGCTCACGCGTCGCCGCTGCGGTGACGATCGTTGCAGTCAGATCTTCATTGGCTTTGATCAAACGCCGCATGGTGCGGTTTGGGCGGAAACGCTCGACCGGCAGACGCACAGGCGTACAAGCTTGGCAGGAACTGCAATTTGGCCGGTAGAGGTAATCCTGACTGCGACGAAACCCGGCGGTTGTCAGATCATCGAACAATCCAGCGGCCACCAGCGGCGGCGTCAGCTTGACCAGCAGACGACGCTCCAGGCGCCCCGGAACATAGGGGCATGGCATTTCACCGGATTGAAAGAAAGTTACGTCGTTAACGACGGAATGAGGCGCTGGATCGACGAAGTCGTTATTGTCGTTCACGCGATCGGACCCGTTTTAAGTGCAGTCCTATTTGATCAACGGATTCGACTATCCGTCAAGAAGGACGCATATAACGGGCCGCCCAAAACCGCTCTTCAAGCGATACTCAACCTTATTGCGGCGAGATCAGCGGTCCGGAGGGTGCGGGCGGAGTTGGCGGAACAACGGGAGCGGCAGGCGAGCCCCCTGACGAGTCGTCGGCATTGGCCATGCGGGCCTGGGCGGCATCGTTCAACAACACGATCGAAATCCGGCGATTGCGCGGCGAATTCGGTTCATTCGGGAACAACGGATCGCGATCAGCCTTGCCGACGACATTGGTGACGCGCTCATCGGGAATGCCATCGGCAACCAAAAGGCGCCGGCTTGCATTCGCCCGGTCACCGGACAATTCCCAGTTTGTGTACGCGGCCTTTGCGGCGAACTGGGTGCTGTCGGTATGGCCGCTGATTGAAATCTTGTTCGGCACGGTCGCGATCACCTTGGCGACTTGGGCCATCAACTTGACCGTCTGCGGCAGCGGCACAGCGCTCGCCTTATTGAAAAGTTCCTGCTTTTCGCTGTCGACGAGCTGGATGCGCAAGCCTTCCGGCGTCTGGTCGATCAGCAGGTTCTGCTGCAGGCCCTGCAGATCGGGCGATTCCTGAATCGCCTGCCGAATCTCTTTGGCATACTGGTCGAACTGCTTCTGCTCGGTATCGCTGCTGCCAAAGCCCTTGGTCGCACCCTGGTTGGCCTTGTCGCCCAGCGGACGTGCGGCGGTTCCGGGATAGCCCTTGACCTCGGTATTGCCTTCACCCTCTTGCGGCGAGGACGGCCCGCCACCGGGCGGCCCCAGCACTGATGCGCGCACGGGCAAAGCGCCCGGCTCGGCAATCGTAGACCCGCCAAGCGGCTGGCCCGATCCGCTGGTCATGCGCGACACGGCGGAGGGTGCGAAATAATCGGCGATACCGGCACGTTGCTCAGGCGTCGTCTGCTTGATGATCCAAAGCAGCAGGAAAATGATGAACATCGCCGTCATGAAGTCGGCGAGCGCAATCTTCCACGTCGTGTTGCCATGGGCGGCCCCGTGACCGCCCTTCTTGACGCGCTTGATGATTAGCGGCGGCAGATTATGCGCATTACCAGCCAATTTAGAATTCTCCTCTAGACCGGCGGCAGCGACGAAACGGTCTGTTCAACTTCATAGAAGGTCGGGCGCACGTCAGACATAAGCGCCTTGCGCGCAAATTCAACGCTGACTGCCGGTGCATAACCCTGCATATGAGCCAGGATGCCGGCCTTCATGCATTGCAGATATTTCAGCTCGGCCTCGGCATCGGTGCGCAGCGCGGACGCCGCAGGACCGACGAAACCGTAAGACAGCAACACGCCCAGCAGCGTACCGACGAGCGCGCCACCGATCATCTCGCCAATCACAGCGGCCGGCTGATCAATGTAACCCATGGTACGAATAACGCCCAGCACGGCGGCAACGATACCGAGTGCGGGCAGACCGTCGGCCATGACCTGAAGCGCGTTCGGAATGACCAGACCCTCTTGCATCTGGGTCTCGATTTCCTCATCCATCAGGGTCTCGACTTCGTGCGGATTATCGGTGCCGAGGGTCAGCAGGCGCAGATAGTCGCACAGGAACACGAGCGAGCTTTCATCGTTGAGGAAGCTTGGAAACCGCTGGAACAGCGAGCTTTCCGTCGGGTTCTCAACATGCTGTTCCAGCGCCAGCATGCCCTTGGTCTTGGCCAGCTTGAACGCCGTGTAGAGCAGGCTCAAAAGCTCAATATAGCTTTCTTTGTTGTAGCGGCGCTGACCGACCAGGCGGCTGACGGCGCCCAGCGTACGGCTGAGCACGCCACCGGCGCGGTTGGCGATGATATAAGAGCCGACCGAGGCGCCCATGATGATCAGGGCCTCGAATGGCTGCAGCAGGATCGAGAAGCTTCCGCCCAGAATGGCGAACCCCCCTAGAATCGACACTAGAATTACCGCCGCGCCAATGATGACAAGCATCTGCTCGCTCCCCGCATGAACAACCCGAATGCTAACAATAGGATCGTTAACAATGGGTTTATAAAGCATTTGAAAGGGCTTTATACCGCAGTCTAACCTGTTGGTTTAAGCCAAAACAAGCAGGATCGTATGCGGCGGCGTTAAGGTGGCGTCAGAACCAGGGTCTTGGCACCCGATGCAGCCAGCCCCTCGGCGCTGTCGATAATCGGGCGCGAGAGGCCGGCATTCCACCGCTCGACAAAATCGCCGTAATGCCGGGATAGCGGATTGCCCGACTCGCCGGTCGAGATGACAAATCGCGAATGTCGGGGATCACCCAGATCATAGAGCGCCCTGTAGGACGCGCCGTGCATGTCGTCGAAACGGCCGTTTTCGCTTTGTCCCCAATAGACTGCAGCCCTCACCGTATCGTTGCCGCCGCCGGTTGCGACGTCGAGATCGCCAAGGTTGCGCAAAACCGGAACCCGGTGCAGCAGCGGATGATCGAGTAGCGCCAGATGCGCGTCGCCCCAGCGCCAGCGCGTCATGTCGCGGCCATAGCGACCGGCAAGAACGGTCAGCGATCGTTCGAGGGCGGCCTCCAATTTCGCCGGGCAGGAGGAGGCCGGACACCAAACGCTATCGGTGGAAAGAATCTGCGCGAGCTTCGCAATTCCCGGCATCCAGATCGGATCGGTGCCGTTATCCAAGGCCGTTTTCAGCTTTTCCGCGAATAAATCCTCAGTGAGTGCGCGAACCCAACCCGCGAAAATCAACGGCTCGGGCCGGTCGCGCGTCATGCGGCCGTCCCAGGCGACGAGCAGTTTCTTAGCGGCGATCGCCTCTGGTGAACCGCCCTCAACCGCCAGCAGATGAGGCAGCAAGGCAGCGCTACCGAGTGACAGCGTATCCGCCTGGGCGACGGCCGAACTATCCAGCGTCGCCGGACCGCCGTGATCGATCATATCGGCGATGCGCCTTGCCCGATAATCGGCGCCCCATTCCGATGTGATCACATAGGGGTAGTCGGTGCCGACCAAGCGGTTATTGGCGTTGAGCACCCTGCCCTCTTCGGGATCAAGATGCTGCGGCAGGCGATCGAACGGGATAAAGCCGAGCCAGTCATCGCTCTTGTCCCAGCCCTGCTGCGGCAGGCTGCCATCGCCGCTCGCGCGGATCGGGATCAAACCGGCCGCGATCAGTCCGATATGACCGTCGCGATCAGCATAGGTGAAGTTCTGCACCGGCGCCCCGAAAGACCTGAGCGCGCCCAGAAAATCGTCCCAATTGGCCGCCCGGTTGATCCGGTACAGCGTGTCGGCGGAACGATCATGTTCGGCCAGAGCGGTCGCTTGAAGCGCCAACACATAACCCTTCTCGGCGAAATCATGCGACGGTCCCGGAACGTCCGAGACGATCGGACCATGCCGGCTTGAGCGGATGACCAGATGCTCGTCGGGCTTACCGCGAACATGGATAATTTCATCGCGGAGGTCGAATTTCCGCGGCCCATCCGGCGTGTCGTAGCAGGTCGGATCGCTCTCGGTGACGCGCTCAATGAACAGATCGTCGGTGTCCGCACCGGTGGTCGTCAGCCCCCAGGCGATCGCGTCGTCCTGGCCCAGAATGACGAAGGGCACGCCAGCAACCGTAGCGCCGGCGACATGCAAATCGGGCGCATCGATTTGCGCCAGATACCATAAGCCCGGAGCAGAGAAACCAAGATGCGGATCATTCGCCAGAATGGCGTGGCCGGTCGCCGTCTTGGCCGGCGCAATCGCCCAGGCGTTCGAGGCGACACGCGGCGTCAACGCCTCGGGCAAAGCCGCATAGGTCCTCGTCAGCATCTGGTCGAATTCGGGCGTCCATTGACTGAATTTCGGCAAAGTGACCAGGTCGTCCACCGGCTGTTTGAACAGCGCCTCATAGTCAACCGGGCTGAGCTTCGCGCGGAGCTTCGCCTGGCGGATTTCCGCGCGCCAATTGCCGCCCAGTTGCAACGCCATCAGCCTGGCCCAGATCAGCGAATCAGCCGGTTTCCAGGCCTCAGGCTTGGCCATCAGAGCGTAGTATTCCGGCGGCCAGGCGCCCGATTGCTGCGCCAGGAAATCGTTCACGCCACGCGCATAGGCAATAAGCGCCGCCTGTGCTTCCGGGGACAGCGCGTCGAACGACCGCTCCGCCAGTCCCGCGATATCAAGCGTGCGCATCATCCGGTCACTATCGAGCGCTGCCGACCCTAGTATCTCGGCCAATTGCCCCCGGCCGAACCGGCGCTGCAAATCCATCTGAAACAGCCGGTCCTGGGCGTGCAGAAAGCCGAGCGCCTGATAGGCGTCGAGGGCGCTGCCCGCGAAAATATGCGGGACGGCATCGGCGTCGCGATAGACCGTGACCGAGCGCTCCAGCCCGGCTAGCGCAAGCGCGCCCTCTTCCCGCGTCAGGCCGGTTCGAAGCCAGAAATAGACTCCCGTCGCGGCAAGGACAAAAAAAATTGCGACCAGAATGGCGGCGCGAATGATCCATCCGGCCACAGACCGGTGGCGCTTGGCTTTGAAAAGGCTCATGACCCCAATCTTGCACGGAACCGAAAGCATAGGAATAGCGCCCTGATGTCCCGGCTTGGTCTTGCAGTTGTCACATCATCGCTATATTTACGCGAACCAAGGGTGTCCTCACGTCTGGCTGACCCGCGCCCGGGGTGTATTTGGCGGTCCCCACGCCGTTTTTTCGCCGATGGAAATTTGCGCGATGTCACTCGATAGTCCCCGATCCAACAGCGAAACCAGCCTGCGTCCGCAGCAGCGCAAATATGCCGATGCCGCCGAGATGGTGGCGGCACTCAAACCGGGCTACCCGGTTTATTGCGTCCGCCCCAAGACGGTGAAATCCGCCGCCCGGCATTTCCTTGATAAATTTCCAGGCCGGGTACTCTACGCGGTCAAATGCAATCCCAACCCGATGGTTCTGCGCGCGCTGTATGACGAGGGGATTCGGCATTTCGATACCGCCTCGCTGGGCGAGATCGCGTTGGTGCGCGAGATGTATCGCGACGCCGAGTGTTACTACATGCACCCGGTCAAGGGACGCAGCGCCATCAAAGCGGCGGACGAGGTCTATGCGGTCGAGCATTTCGTCGTCGACAGCAAGGACGAGCTTTACAAGGTTCTGGACGAGGCCGGCAGCGAAGGCATCACGATCATCGTGCGGATCGCGACCCCGCCGGCTGGCGCCATCTATGATCTGTCACTGAAATTCGGCGCGCGCCCGGCCGAGGCGGTTGAGCTTCTTCAGCTTATCAAGGCTGAGGGCTGTCAGGCCGGCCTCGCCTTCCATGTCGGCTCGCAATGCACGGTGCCGAGAGCCTATCGTACGGCCCTGAAGATGGTCGGCGATATCATCGAGGCATCGGGAGTCGACATCCATTATCTCGACATTGGCGGCGGGTTTCCGGCCGGGTATCTCGGCGTCGAAGTGCCGCCGCTGGAAGAATTCATCGCGGAAATCGAAGAGGGCCTGAAGGATCTGAAACTGCGCCGCGATTGCGTGCTGATGTGCGAGCCTGGCCGGGCGCTTGTTTCCGATGGCATGTCGGTGGTAACGCAAGTGCACCTGCGCAAAGGCGATAACCTCTATATCAATGACGGCGTCTATGGCAGCCTGTCGGAAACCGTAGCGGCAAGGCTACGCTACCCGGCGAGGCTGATCCGGCTCGGCGGCGAGGTATCGGAGGATATGCTGGATTTCACCGTGTTCGGCCCGACTTGCGACAGCCAGGACGTCTTGCCAGCGCCGGTACGGCTGCCGGCTGATGTCCGCGAGGGCGATTGGATCGAATTCGGCCGGCTCGGCGCCTATTCCAATGCGCTCGCCACCCATTTCAACGGCTTCCACTCAGACGCCTATGTCCAAGTCGAAGACGACCCTATGCCGCTCGACTAATGAGTTTTTTCGACCGTCTGCTTGATCTCTTCAAACGTTCAAATCCTGCGCCCGATACCGGTCGGGTTCGAAGCGGACGCGTCGAGGTCGGCGACGGTGAGCTCAACTATTTCGACTGGGGTGATCCCGCAGCGTCGGACGTCGCCCTCTGTGTCCACGGCCTGACCCGCAATGCCCATGATTTCGATCGGTTGGCGACGGCGCTCGCCGGCAAACGCCGCGTGATCGCCTACGACGTAATCAGGCGCGGATCGAGCGACTGGCTGAAGGCGTCGGATCGCTACGGCTACCCGCTTTACCTAAAACACGCCTTAAGTTTCATGGATGCCTTGCGTTTGGAGACGGTCGATTGGATCGGCACGTCGATGGGCGGCATCCTTGGCATGATGGTCGCGGCCCAGCATCCGCGGCGGGTTCGCCGACTGATCCTGAACGACGTCGGCGCACTGATCCCGAAAGAGGCGCTAACCAGGCTGTTGACCTATGTCGGCACCGTGCCGCGCTTTACCGACCTTGCCGAGGCGGAGACGTATTTTCGTCAGACATTGGCGCCGTTTGGCAAGCTTGATGACGCGACGTGGGCGCGCATCGCGGAAACCAGTACCCGTCGCCTGCTCGACGGTGCATATACCACCGCCTACGACCCCGCAATCTCGGTCTCACTGGCGGGGGCAGATGCCAGCGACGTCAATCTCTGGCCGCTCTGGACCATGGTGACGCAGCCGGTGTTACTGATGCGCGGCGCTGAGTCCGACTTGTTGAAGATCGACACGGCCGAGGCGATGGCCGAGCGCAATGGCGTGGAATTCGTTCAATTCGCCGAGGTGGGTCACGCGCCGTCGCTGATGGTGCCCGAGCAGATCAAGACAATCCAAACCTGGCTGGATCGCTAACGGAGCTTAAGCCTCCCGCTTAAGCCGCTGCGCCATTTCCAATGCAGCGTAGGTAAGGATGCCATCGGCGCCGGCGCGCTTGAAACCGGTCAGCGTTTCGAGCCAGACCCGATCGCGGTCGAGCCAGCCTGCCTTCGCTGCTGCCTCTATCATCGCGAATTCGCCGGACACCTGATAGGCGAAGACCGGCACGCCGAACGCATCCTTCACCCGGCGAACGATGTCGAGATAGGGGGTGCCCGGCTTCACGATCACCATGTCAGCGCCCTCCGCCAGGTCGGCGGCAACTTCACGCAACGCTTCGTCGCTATTGCCGGCATCCATCTGATAGGTCGATTTGCCGAACCGTCCGAGTTTCGAGCCGGATCCCAACGCATCGCGGAACGGGCCGTAATACGCCGACGCATATTTCGCGGCATAGGACATGATCATCGTGTCCTGATGTCCCGCCCGCTCCAGCGCGTCACGGATGGCGCTGATACGGCCATCCATCATATCGGACGGCGCCAGGATATCGCACCCGGCGTCAGCCTGGACCAGCGATTGCGCAACCAGCATCTCAATAGTCGGGTCATTAGCCACCGCATCGCCGATCAGAATGCCGTCATGACCATGGTTGGTGAAGGGGTCTAGCGCGACATCGCACAAAATGCCGATATCGGGAACCGCCTGTTTGACTGCACGAACGGCCCGGCAGATCAGATTGTCGGGATCGCCGGCATGCGCTCCATCATTGGATTTGAGCTCCGCCGAAATCACTGGGAACAGAGCAATTGTCGGAATCCCCAGGCTGTGAGCGGTTTCCGCAGCGCCGATCAGC